>JBGSUK010000018.1:0-272019 GCA_041753455.1 Anaerolineae bacterium
AAAACCAATCACGATTACATCCGTCATGCCAGCGGCCTGCAATGCAGCAGCGGCACCTAATGCCATCGTGTCGTTACCAGAGATGACACCCTTGATGTCGGGATTGGCCTGAATGATCGTTTCCATTACATCAAACGCTTCAGGCTGGCTCCAGTTCGCCGTTTGTTGCGCAACCAGTTCCAATTCTGGATAGTCGGCAATCACGTCGTTGTAACCCTGTGAGCGAATCGCTGCGTTGGTGTCGGTTTCACGACCTAGCAACTCAACATATTTGCCTTCGCCACCCATCAGACGCACGAATTCTTCACCACCAAGCACCGCGCCTTGGTAGTTGTTGGACACCAACTGCACCGCTGCCACGCCCGTTACATTGATTTCACGGTCAATCAGGAAGGTCGGAATGCCCGCATCTTTGGCACGTTGAATCGGCGCAATCGAGGCATCCGCGCCTGCATTGTCCAGAATGATGGCGGCGGCACCCTGCGAAATCGCCACGTCAAAGTGTTGATCCTGTAAGTTAGGATCATCGTCGTGGATCAACACGAGAGTCCGATAGCCCAATTCTTCGGCGCGAGCCTGAGCAATATCGGCTTCAGCTTTGAAGAAGGGATTATCGTGCGAGGGGGTGATAATCACAACCAAAGGCGCTTCATCTTGGGCTTTGATCGTATTTCCGTTGGGGGTAAGACCACCCAGAACAATCACCGCTAAAATGAGTAGCTTGACTAACTTAAACCAACTTCTCTTATTCATTATTGAGACCTTTCCTAGTCCATCTCTAGCTTTTGCTTGATTCGAAAATTCGACAGCATCTTGATTCAACTTCTTGCCAGCTACCACCCCCTTTCATAGGGCTACTTATCTGCTAGGCATTACGTTTTTGAAGACGTTGTTGGAATTGGTCAATCATGACCGCGAGGATAATAACCACCCCTTTAATCACGGTTTGCCAGAATGAGCTAACGCCTTCGATAATCATCCCGTTACTCAATACACCAATTACAAAGGCACCAATGATCGTGCCGCCGATAGTGCCGCGTCCGCCGGAAAGGGATGTCCCGCCTAAGACGACCGCTGCAATCGCATTTAATTCGAAACTATCACCCGTTGCGGGGTGCGCCGATACCAACTGCGAGGTGATAATCAGGCCGACAATCGCCGCACAGAAACCCGAAATCACATAGGCCATCAAAGTCACTTGCTTAACCCGTACCCCGGACAGTCGGGCAGCGCGTTGATTGCCCCCAATCGCATAAATCTGCCGACCAAAGGGGGTTTTCATAGCGATGAATGTACCGATAATCGCCAGCCCCGCCATAATCCAAATCGAGTAGGGTAAGCCAAGCAACTCACCTGACCCCAACTTTGGAAACCCAGTGTTCCCCAGTTCAGGATCACCAACCAGATTCGGGAAGGTCGCGCCGCTGTTGCGCAACAGAGCCAAGCCACGTGCGATATATAACGTACCAAGTGTGGCAATAAACGGAGCGACACTGAAGCGTGTCACCAAGACGCCGTTGACCATGCCGACCAGCATCCCACAGATAATCGTCAGGCCCATCACAATCCAGATGTTGAAGTAGATCACCACATCAAACACGGACAGGACAAGTCCTTCATTAATCAACCCACCTGCGACAATCCCGCACAAGCCCACAATCGAGCCAACTGAGAGGTCAATACCACCCGTCAAAATAACGTAGGTCATGCCGATGCCGAGAATGGCATTGATCGCTACCTGCTTGGTCAAAATAATGAGATTATTCGTCTGCATAAACGAATCGGAATAGATCGCAAAAAATCCGAACAATATCAGCAGTGCAATAAAAGCCCGCAGTTGTAACAATATTGCTTGTATGGTGGCGCGGTTTGGCTGTGCTGCTGATTTGGCTGGGGTTGCAGCCGTGCTTTGTATATTTTCCATGCCTATACTCCTGCTTTTACTAACTCGTGACCAATAGCTGAAGCCGCAACCAACGCTTCCTCTGTCGCCTCGGCGCGGGGTATCTCGGCGGTAATGCGACCTTTCGACATAACGAGAATGCGGTCAGCCATCGCTAGGACTTCTTTAAGCTCTGTTGAAACAAACAGTACGCCCAAACCGCGTTGGGCAAGCTGCACCATAATCGAGAAGATCTCTTCTTTAGCACCAACATCAATGCCGCGTGTGGGTTCATCCATCAGCAGCACTTTTGGTGAGGTCAAAAGTGCTTTGGCAACCACCACTTTCTGCTGATTGCCGCCGCTGAGTGAACCGATGGGGTTATTGCGATTCGATACCTTAATGGACAGCTCTTTGATATGCTGATCAACCCCGATTTTTTCTTTGCGGCCCGATAGCACCACTTTTGAAAAGAGATAGTTCCGCAGGCTTGCCAACAGCATATTGTGAGCTACCGATAGCGTCTGTATCAAACCTTCACGTTGACGGTCTTCAGGGATGAGCATCATACCGGACTGAATGCGTTCGCGAATGCTCTTACCTCTCAGGGATTCGCCATAAAGCTGAACATCGCCCGTCGCATCAGGATAAAGGCCCATGAGGGTTTCAAACAGTTCGGTGCGCCCAGCCCCCATCAACCCATAAATGCCCAAGATTTCCCCGGCCCGCAGTGAAAACGACACATGGTCGAGCAGATAACCCTGAGCTTTGCCGGGATGGGGCAGCGTCAGATTTTCAATCCGCAACGCTTCTTCGCGAATCTCGTGGGCAGCTGGGGTATAAGCGGCGGCACTCCCTCGCCCCACCATATTTTCCACAATCCAGCGTAGGTTGATTTCAGACATCGGGGCAGTCGCAATCAAATGGCCGTCGCGCAGCACCGTGATGTAATCACCAATTTGCAGCAGTTCTTCGAGTTTGTGGGAGATGTAGACTATTGATACGCCCTGTGTTTTCAATTCACGAATAACGCGGAACAATATCTCAACTTCGGCATTACTCAGCGCGGATGTTGGCTCATCCATTATCAAAATTTGGGTATTGCGGGCCAACGACTTTGCAATTTCCACAATTTGCTGTTGCCCAATCCGTAAATTAGCCACAAGGGTGCGTGGCTTAATGGGCTGCTCAAGTCGTTTCATTAACTCAGCAGTTTGGCGTTCTTGCTCACGATGATTCACTAGCGACCCACCCAGCGTCATTTCGTGGGCCACGAAGATGTTTTCGCTGACATTCAGGTTAGGAAATAAATTCAGTTCTTGATAGATAATCCCGATTCCCAATGCTTCGGCTTCACGAGGGGTTTTGGGAGCAATTTCTTTGCCATTCAGAATCAATTTGCCACTGGTGACCTGCTCAACCCCGGCAAGGATTTTCATCAAGGTAGATTTGCCAGCGCCATTTTCACCCACCAGCACATTGACCTTGCCGCGATAGATGTTGAAATCTACATCCTTGAGCGCCACCGTGCCGGGATATACTTTTTGGACTTTTTCGGCGTGTAGGATGATGTCATCCATAATAGGGTTCATGGTAACTATTCCTGAATCTCGATGGTGACTGGCACGATTTCAATTTCACTGGCATCTACGAGAGTGAAAGCCCCATAGAAATTGATGGTCTTACCCGTAATCGTAGCTGGGTCAATCACTGCAACTACATCTGACAGCACATGGTCTTTAAGGGCATTTGATACCTCAGCAAATTCGGTTTGATTGACAAAATCGTTGAATCTAATAAAACCCACCGCATCACGTACTGCGTCATTACGACGGGGAATGAGTGGCCCAACCAGCATAGTCGCATCGGCGGTGCCATCAAACGGCGCGAAATCGAGGCTTAATGTACCAATCCGCAAATCCACTGCATACGCCAGCACTATGGCCTCGCCAAAGGTCATAAAGCTGTATGCGCCTGTACCAGACCGATGCCCATGATCCTGAATCGCTTTGTTCTGGTTAGCATCAATTTGGCCTAACAAATCGGTGATTTCGACGGCCTCTTCCCGAAACGTGGGAATCAGTTCGCTATCCCAGACGCTATCCACATAATTATTGGGGTTAAAGCCAGCTTTGGCCTCTTTGTCTTCATCAATGCTTCGAACTGTGGCGATTTTGCACGATACCATTGCCAGCGCCAAAACCATCAGCAACAAAATTGATTTTCTTGAAAAAGGAAGCCGATTATTCATGAGGAATGCAATAGCCTTTCCGCCGTAAACCGATCTGTAATCAGAACATTAATCCATTTGCCCCGTAACGCAGCCTGTATCGCTGAGGTTTTACGCTGCCCGCCTGCAAGCCCAACCGTGCGCTCCACATGGCGCAGTTGATCCAAACTGATTGCAATCACACGGTCCGTTAAAGTTGTGCGAACCGGTTTTCCGTTGGCATCGAAGAATTGCAGGCAGATGTCACCGACTGCCCCGGCGTCTTTCAAGAACTTCAACTCATCGGTGGAGAAAATGTTGCCACTGCTGGCAAGCATATACGATGGCTCAACACCGCCAATCCCGACCAATGCCAGCGTCATATGGTCAAACATATCTACAACTGCTTTTACATAGGGGTCTTCCATCAGAATTTGACGGACTTCCATCGAACCGACCACGCCGGGGGCCAACAAAAACCTTGCGCTACCATTAATCAGCCGTGACAGGCGTTCATTGAGTCGGTTAGCATGAATCGCCGCTTCGGGGTTGCCCAAACCGCCCAAAATTTGGACGACCTGTGGGTCTAATCTGCGGGACATGGGATGCATGGCCTCGACCATTTGCAGTAGGGTCGAACTCCATGAGGAAATGCCAATAATTTCGTTCTTTTTGAGGGTACTCTCTAAATAAAAGGCCGCCGCCGCACCAATCGCCCGCTGAATATATTCATCTTCATCTTGCATACAATGGGCGATAATAACTTCTTTTAATCCAAACGCGGCCCGCAATTCCTCTTCTAAATCAGCATAGACCCCGGCAGGCATACTGACAGTTATACGAACAATCTTTTCATCTTCAGCACGTTTGAGCAGGCGCGAAATAGAGGCTTGCGATACATCCAGTTGTTCAGCAATATCCGATTGCTTCATCTGGCGTTCGAAGTAAAGATGCGCGATCTTCGCCATTAAGCGCAGTTCTTCAAGCTGAGTCATAATCATTAGTCTTTAGCTTAAACTCCGGCTCATCATGAATAAATATTCATAAGTGAAAATATATTCATGACAGATCAACAATAACGCGCTTCACAAATCTTGTCAAGCAAAAAGTAACGTATCTGATGTGCAAAATGTCACTTTGGGCTATCTCCATTGCCTCCTGCAATGGAAGAATTTGCTCGATTTACGTCAAGGGATTTGCAGATTATCTGCTATAATGATTTTTACCTTTATGAATACAATAGGTCACTAAATGCAAAACCAATCACTGACAAGAATTGGAATGTTGATGCGAAACCCGCGCTGGCTAGGGTCGAGAGATTCTCGACGCTGGCGTTTTGGGCGTGGATAGCCCATCACCAGCCAAGTCAGTGCGGAACCGTCGGACAATTTCTCCGGCGGTTTTTTATTTCCTGTAGGGGCGATGCCTCGGGCTCGCCCATCTCTAACGCTTTCTGATGTTTGGGAAGGTAAATCATAGCCTGTTCGCAAAGCCGTTCGTTCGTTAAAATCCACAGGAGACTTGCAAAGGAGCAACCCAACCCATGAGTGATTTTATTCACGTTTCCGTCGCATGGCCCTATGTGAATGGCGATCTACACGCCGGACACGTTGCGGGGTCGTTTTTGC
Organism: Anaerolineae bacterium; assembly: GCA_041753455.1. Lineage (GTDB taxonomy): Bacteria > Chloroflexota > Anaerolineae > Aggregatilineales > J027 > CFX10. The sequence continues at coordinate 5,720 of JBGSUK010000018.1, forward strand.
CCGCCGATATTTTTGCCCGCTATCATCGTCTCAAGGGCAATCATGCCTTGATGGTCAGTGGTTCGGATACACACGGCACACCGATCATGGTCGAGGCCGACGCGCAGGGTATCACCCCCCGCGAACTGTTTGAGAAATATCATGTACGCTTTCTGGACGTACTCAAACGTTCCGGCATGAGCTTTGATTTGTATACCCACACCGACACCGAGAATCACCACCGCATCGCGCAGGATATTTTCACTCTGCTGCTCGAACGCGGCTATCTCTACCCCGAAGAACAAGAGCGCCTCTACAGTGTGACCGAAAATCGCTTTTTGGAAGACCGCTATGTCGAAGGGACATGCCCGGTCTGTGCCTATGAAAATGCACGGGGCGATCAATGCGATAATTGTGGAAGCCTGCTCAATGCTACCGAACTGATTAACCCGCGCAGCAAACGCGATGGCAGCAGCCCCATTCGCCGCAGCACCACCCATTACTTTTTTGACCTCGGCAAATTCCGTGACCAACTCACCGACTATATGGAAAAAGGCCGCGATCACTGGCGTGAAAATGTGCTGAATGAATCCCTCAGCAAAGTACCCGAACAGCGCGGACGCCCCATGACCCGTGACGTGAACTGGGGTATTAAAGTCCCGATTGACGACCCGGCATGGTCAGAAAAACGCCTGTATGTATGGTTCGAGGCGCTGATGGGCTATTTCACCGCCAGCGTTGAATGGGCGAATAACAATGGACAACCGGACGCATGGAAGCAGTGGTGGTATAACCCGCAGGCCCGTGTCTACAATTTCTTGGGCAAGGACAATATCATCTTCCATACGATCATTTGGCCTGCCGAGTTGATGGGCATCAGCGGTATCTATAATGAGGGTGATTCGACTCCCATTAACCTGCCGTATGATGTGCCTGCCAATCAATATCTGAATTTGGAAGATCGTAAGCTGTCTAAGAGTCGCAAATGGTTCATCACCATGCCCGATTTGCTGGATGCCTATGATCCCGACGCAGTGCGCTATTACCTGACCGTCGTCATGCCCGAAAATCGGGACAGCGATTGGAAATGGGATGATTTTGTCGCCCGTAACAACAACGAACTCTTGGCAAAATGGGGCAACCTAGTGAACCGTGTGCTGAAATTCGCCTATAAACACTGGGAAGGCATTGTGCCAACCCCCGGCGAACTACGCGATTTTGACCTTGAAATCCTTGCCAAGATTGAGGCGGGTTTTGAAAGTGTCGGTCAGCGTTTGGAGGCCGTCAAATTACGTGATGCCCTTGGCGAAGCGATGCGCTTGGCCTCCGAAGTCAATGCCTATCTCGACGGCGCACCGTGGTTCGGGGATGCGATTAAGCAGGATAAACAAGCTGCTGCGACGACGATTTATACCGCCCTGCGCTGCATTGATAATCTAAAAATCTTGTTCGCGCCGTTCTTGCCCTTCACATCGGAGAAAGTGCATAGCTATTTAGGGTATGATGCGCCGCTGTTTGGTGAGCAAGTCATCACCGCATATCAGGAAACAACCCGTTCGCACCAAGCCCTGATTTATGATGGCAGTCGTGCCACAGGCCATTGGGAAAAAAGCACACTTCACGCCGGGCAAAAGTTGCGTGAACCGGAGGCGCTCATCAAGAAACTGGATGTCTCAATCGTGGAAGTTGAACGCGCCAAGCTGGGTGGATGATAGATTTGAAATAGGGGCGGTTTGCCCCTATTTTTTCAAAAGAGGACTGCCATTTTGCTCGATATTATTTTAGGGCTGGGATCGCGCCTGCTGTGTATTTGTGCCTTCTACGCATGGATTCCCGTATTGATTATCGCCTATATTCAATGGAAACTGCGCGGCTCACCAACTGATAACCCACCAACTGGAAATTCGAAATCATGACCACCCGCCGCACCCAATCACTAGAATATGGCCTCTTGGGGTTGATCCTTGTTCTCTATCTGGCGCTTGCCTATGGGTATGCCACCCGTACCCCAGCATGGCAAGTCCCCGACGAACCGGCCCATTACAATTACATTCGCCAGATTGTAGAGACCGGCGATTTACCTGTTATTGAAAAAGGTGATTGGGATTCGGTCTATCTGGATGAACTCAAGGGCAGTGGCTTCGACCCCGCCGTGACCCAAAACATTGACCGCGTTCAGTATGAAGACCATCAACCCCCCCTTTACTATTTAGTGCAGTCCGTTGTGTATCGCCTATCTAATGGTGATCTGGAAACTATGCGGATTTTTTCGGCGGTCTTGGGTGCAGGAGTCATCATCTGTGCATGGGCGATTTTAGGACGATTGTTCCCCAATCACGAATGGATTGGCCTAAGCGCGGCGGCATTTATCGCCTTTATCCCGCAGCGGTTGGCGATTATGGGCGGTGTCAGCAACGACTCGTTGGCTGAAACATTGGCGGCGCTGGTCTTGTTGATGGTCACCATGTATCTGATTCCAAAATCCTCAGATGAAAAACCCTCTATCCAAATTGCGTTGAGTATGGGGCTATTGGTTGGTCTTGCCTTTCTGACCAAAACCACCGTGTATTATGTTGCGGCGGTGGCAGGATTGGCGGTTTTATGCCGCTGGTGGCATGAAAAATGGCCCATGAAGACAGCCCTCTCACAAATTCTTGCGTTCGGTTTACCGGCCTTAGTTCTCGGTAGTATCTGGTGGGTGCATGGCATCCAAACCTATGGCGGCACGGACATTTTGGGGTTGCAGCGCCATGATGAAGTGGTTGTGGGTCAATTGCGGACTGAAGATTACATCGAAAAAGAATTAGACGATAGCCAACAAGCGTATTGGGAAAACCTCGCCGAGACAACCTATCACAGCTTCTGGGGACAAATTGGCTGGATGGCCCTACCCATGCCGAATCGCATTTATCAGGGTATCGGATTAATGTCGCTGGGTGTGATAGCAGGCATTGGCTTGTATGGGTGGCGGTCGGCGTGGTTTAAAAATCGGCGGCTCATCTTGGGGCTTTTTGCACTTGGAACAACCCTAGTATTCGCACAGTTCCTGATTTATAATAGAACATTCGTACAGTTTCAGGGGCGCTATCTGTATCCGGCCTTAATTCCATTAGCGATCGGTACAGCGGTCGCGTTTTATGGATGGGCAGAACTTGCAGCGCGGTTCACAAAATGGGCTTCGTTGCCGCGATTGGCGTTTATAATCCCCCTTAGCCAGCTAGTGTTGGCATGGTATGTATTAAAACAGATTGTCCCCCTAATCCCATAGCGGCACTAACTAGCTACCGCATATTGGTCAACGAGAGTGAGCAGTTGGGCCATCTCGAAAGGCTTCATCAAAAAATCATTACAGCCTGCTTCCAGCGCCCGTTTCTTATCTGCCATCATGTTAAAGATGGTCACAAGAATAATGGGCGTGTTAACACCATCATGACGGAGTTGGCGCACCAAATCTAGCCCAGAGGTTTTGGTCTTGAGATGGACATCCATAAAAATCAAATCGGGTTGATGCGTATGAATCGCCATATATCCATCTTCAGCATTATCACAAAGTTCAACTTCAATATTGCGCTTGCTCAACATCCGGCACAACAAACGTTGGTTATTCGCGTTATCCTCAACATAACCGATTTTCACAGGACACCCTCCGGATTGATTTACCAATACGTCGCACCCACTCATCAATTTTTTCTTAATTCATTATATCGTAATCTCACGCAACTATCCAAAAATTCACAATTTCTTCATAAATCATAAATGGAATACGCTTGAGGGAATCATGTCAGAGTTGAAACACACAGATTTTATGAAGGGGCTGTCAGAACTCATTCCTGAGCACCTACCCACCCAATATCGCCGCTTCCATTTGGGCGAGACACGCTGGTTTTTCCAAGTCTACTTCGGGAAAGATCGGCACATTCATTATGAGGTATCACGGGCTAATGCCATCTGTGGGAGAATGTTGGAAGTCGGGTTGCATTTTGAAAGCCGTGACAAAGCGCGTAATCAGTTTTTGCTAGACACATTTAGGCGCTATATACTCGAATTACGTGAGGCATTGGGCGAAGGATTAGTGGCTGAAGAATGGGACAGGGGTTGGACAAAGGTCTATGAAGCCTATCCCAGTGAAGCATTAACCCCTGATATACAGGCCTTCGCCGCCCAACGCTTGGCAGCGGTCATCGCAGTGATGCAGCCTTTGTATGAATTTATCATGGTGGGAGAAAAACGGTAATTATGGCTGACGAAACACGTGAAGTTTTTAAAGTTAATGTCGCGGGGATAGAGCGCGATTTGCCTTTATTTGAGGTTGCACCGGGTATCCGAATCGCCATTCTCAATATTTTGGGCGATAACGAATTGGTCGAAGCTGCCTCGCAGGGACTCGCGGAACAACTTGCCGATCTTGGGCCAGAGATTTTGGTGACAGCCGAAGCCAAAAGCATCCCGTTGATTTACGCCTTAAGCAAGGTGATGGATGTGCCTTACGTGGTATTACGCAAGGACTACAAACCCTATATGGGAAACGCGCTCAAAGCCGAAACGATGTCCATTACGACGGGTAAAACTCAAACCCTCTATTTGGATGAGAAAGACCTCAAAAATATCACCGGGCGGCGGGTGGCCCTGATTGACGATGTCATCAGCACGGGCAGCACCCTTCAAGCCATGCACATTCTGATGGAAAAAGCCGGAGCCGAGATCATTGCCGAAGCGGCGATTTTCACCGAAGGCGATCAGGCCAAGTGGACAAACGTCAAAGCGCTTGGTCATTTGCCTGTATTTGTAGACAAAAAATAGCCGTTACAGGGACAAAACCAGCAAATCACGAAGCTGCTGAATGGTGTAGTGTGGCCTGATGGCAAGGTCATTGGGCCATGTAAGATAAGCCACTCGCCAAATTGCTGTCATGCCTGCTTGTGTCGCGCCCATCACGTCGCGAATGGGATGATCGCCGACAAAAATGCAGCATTCTGGCGGAACGGCGAGTTTTTCTGCCGCCAGTTGGAAAATTAAAGGGTCGGGTTTGCGAAGCCCCACCTGCTCCGAAATAAGTGCCACATCGACAATATTCTGAAGACCCGTTGCCGATAATTTGCCACTTTGCGCTTCTGTTGAGCCATTAGTGATGATGCCGAGCTTGTAGCCACGTTCCCGAAAAGCCGATAACACATCCAATGCATCATCAAATAGCCGTGCAAAGTCCCATGTATGGCGGCGAAAATCCCACACCATGTCCTCCACATCAGCCGCTATCTCAAATTCGGCAATCAGTGTCTGAAATAATTGATAGCGATCCACGTAGCCGTGTTCATCCAATGCTTTGAAACGCTCAAGGTACGTTTCAAAGCGAATATGCTGAATCGCATATTTTTCATATTGATGGACAGCAATGGGTTCGATGGAGCCTTCGCGGTCTAGGACGGTATCATCTAGATCAAACAGAATCGCTTTCGACATTAAGGGCACTTTCTATAGAGCGAAGTGACCAAGTTGCTCGGCAATCAATTCTTCCAAATAAGGTGTCACTCGCCAGAAATTTTTGAGGTCAAGATATTCTTGGATAAACCGGGGGTCGCCGGGTTTGCTGGTTTTTACCGCCCGAATCATGAGATTTTTGGCAGTGTGTTCGCTGGACACAAATTGCACCACATCGGTGCGATAGCCCATAATACGCAGCAGCAAGGCCCGCAGCGAATCGGTCAAAATGTCACCCATGCGCTCATGCAAAATACCATGTCGCATGACCGGCGCAAAAGGCAAAGGTGAGGGGTGGAATCGAAGTTGCTCTTGTAGATGATGATGGCAGCACGGGGCGCAGATAATCAGGCGGCTATCGGATTTAATGCCAAGCGCAATAGCATCGTCAGTCGCGGTATCGCAAGCATGTAGGGCCAACACAATATCCGGGTTGGCTTCTGGCACAAACTCGCCGATGCGCGTTACTCGAAAACTTAACCCCTCCCACCCCAATGCCTTTGTTTTTTGGAAATGGCGGGTTAGCAGTTCACGGTTGACATCAATCCCGATCATATCAACCGGAAGTTCCAATACATGCGTCAGATAATAATAGGCCGCGAAGGTCAGGTAAGCATTGCCGCAGCCACAGTCCACAACATTAATTGTGCGATCTAAGTTGGCTAATTTATCCAGTTCACCAACTTCCTGTACCAAGCGCAAAAACTCATTGACCTGCCGATATTTACTCTGCATATCCGACCGGATTTTGCCGTCTTGGGTCATAATGCCAACCGCCTGCAAATACGGGGTCGCGGAATCCGGCGATAACATCAGGACTTTTTCGCGGTCATGACTGGTCTTAATTAGTCGTGGCTCATCCACGCTAGAGCGATAGATTTTCGGTTTGCCCTTTTTGCTGAGATTGACCTGCACATCACCGTTAGTGGTCTGGATATTGAAATTGCGGAAGGGCACGGCTAGGGCTTCATCAAGGGTGACAATCGCCTCCTCCCCCGCAAAGTTCTTGGTGATGTCGCGCTTATCGTCAAAATAGGAAAATTGCAGGTGACGAACACTTCTAAGATCAACCGGGCGAATCACAATTTTTTGCCATTGTGCGGTTTCGCCTGTTTGGTGACCACTAAAGGTGGCTCGAATAAAAATGGCCTCATCGAGAATATGTTCGCGGATTATGGCACGATAATCTTCCATTACGATAATTTCTCCAACACCAACCAATGCGATAGGCCGAACCAGCGGAACGGCGTTTTTTCCAATGTATAGAGGATGGTTTGAATCCATTTACCCAGTGTGGGGGCACGTCGCACGATATTATCATAGCCGCCAAAAATGCGTGTATGATACACCACGCGAACAGGCTGTCCCTCGAATAGACGCTGTACTCCCCGCGCTGTATACGTGCGAACATGCGGGGCAAGCTGATTGCGCCAACAATCCGGCAGATAATTAATCAGGGGCGTATTGCCAAAATGATATTCGCCCTTCCAATAATGGCCGTGCTGCTCTACTGGATACCAGCGATTGGGGCAAAAAATCATGATACGTCCGCCGGGTTTGGTCACACGCACCAGTTCCGCCGTCATCTGTTGGTCATCATCCACATGTTCAATGACTTCGTTGGAAAATACCGCGTCAAAATAATTATCGGGATACGGTAAGGCTTCACCGCGTGCCACGACCGCATGAGGAACATGATACCGGGCTTCGACTACCCGCTCAAACTCGATTTCAAACGCTTCGGCTTGGGCATGACAGCGTTCAATAAACTTGGCGGTATAAAGACCATTGCCGCAACCAGCGTCCAGAATGCGCTTATTTTCGAGATTGACCTGTGCCAAAACCATTTGCAGACGGCGTTCTTGCCCGCTGCGCCATACATAGGAAGGCTCGCCGCGTTGGGCAGCGAGGGGTGAAGGGTTGTGAATGTCGCTCATAGGTCAACATTTTGCGCGATGCGGCGGAATCTGGCAAGGGCATTTGTCTTGGCTTGATAGGCCTTTAGCAGAATTAAAAACAGTGTTATCGCTCCCGTGCCCTACGACGAGAGTGATAACACCGTTTAGAAGTCGAGTAAAAGGTGTTGATGACTGTTTTCTGGATAGAACTCTCTAAACCAACTACTGGCTTCCCTTTTACTCTGGTTTCACCCTATTTGTGCTTGTTTAATTCTTCTTCCAACAGACGTTGCACGGTTTGGGCATCCCCTGTACCACGCATCGCTCGCATGACTTGACCCATTAGGAATTTGATGACTTTTTCTTCACCATTTATCCAACGGGCCACTTCGCCGGGATTTTGATCTAACACCTGCATTACAGCAGTGCGTAAAACACCTTCATCAGATTGTTGGGCAAGCCCTTCTGATTGAATGATATGTGATACCTCACCACCTTTATTATACACGATTTCCAGCACTTTTTTACCAGCATTGTTGTTAATTGTCTTTTTCTCAATTAACTGGATCACCTCAACTAATTGTTCAGGCTTCACGCTGATTTCGTCAATCTGCTCACGCTCAAGACCAGATTTATTCATCAGGCGGAACAGTTCACCCATCATCCAATTAGCGACGATTTTGGCATCTCCCCCTGCTTTAACCGCTGCTTCAAAATAATCAGCAATCGGGCGGTCCGCCACCAGAACACTCGCATCATACGAACCCAAACCGAGGTCATTCATAAACCGTTCACGCTTGGCGTCCGGTAGTTCCGGCATATGGGCACTCACCCGGTCCACCCATTCCCGCGAAATCTCCAAAACAGGCAGGTCGGGTTCAGGGAAATAGCGATAGTCGTGGGCCGATTCTTTGCTACGCTGGCTGAATGTCTTCTGTTTTTGTTCATCCCAACCGCGTGTTTCTTGCACCACTGAGCCGCCCGATTCCCATACTTCAATCTGGCGCTCAATTTCATACTCGGTAGCACGAAACATATTACGGATGCTGTTCAAATTTTTGACTTCGGTGCGGTTACGAAATTCGCTGGAACCGACAGGGCGTACCGAAATATTGGCCTCAACGCGCAGGACGCCCTTGCTCATATCGCCACTATTGACACCAAGATATTGCAGGATGGCGCGGAGTTTGCGGCAATAGGCTTCAGCTTCTTCAGCACTCTGAATATCCGGTTCGGTTACGATTTCTAGCAGTGGCACACCAGAACGATTGAAATCCACCAAACTGGTACCATCACTGAGATGGGTATTCTTTCCAGTATCCTCTTCCAGATGGGCACGGCGAATCCCGATGCGTTTGGTGCTGCCATCGGGCAGGTCAATCATGACATAACCATTGATCGCCAGTGGAAATTCATATTGGCTGATTTGATAACCTTTGGGCAGGTCGGGATAGAAATAATTCTTGCGGGCAAACTGGTTGAACTCAGCAATTTCGCAGTTCAAGGCCAGCCCGACCATGATGCCATATTCAATGGCTTGTTGATTGATGGCAGGCAAAACGCCGGGCATCCCCAGACAGACCGGGCAAACCGCCGTATTCGGTTGGGCCGTGGTCAAATCCACGACTGCACAGCGGCAGAACATCTTGCTTTCGGTCATCAATTCTGCATGGATTTCCATGCCGATGACTGCTTCATAAGCGGGTGTTTGTATCTTAGTCGCCATTCGTATTTTCGATTGGTTGAATTGGATAGGGTGATGGTTCTAGCTTAACAAAATTAGGCCAAAACCTCAACCACATTTAGCCATATCGCTGCATGAATCGGTGGAGTCGCTCAAGAGCCTCCTCGATTTTTTCATAGGAAGTGGCATAGCAGGCCCGCACAAAGCCCTCGCCGCTAACCCCAAAAGCACTCCCCGGTACCATGGCTACTTTTTCTTCATACAGCAGTTTTTCCGAAAAAGCATTTTCATCCATGCCACTTGCCTTGATGCGTGGGAAGGCATAGAAAGCGCCACGTGGCTCGAAACAATCCAAGCCCAATTGATTGAGACCATTCACCAACAATTTGCGGCGGCGGTCATATTCAGCCACCATCGCCTGTACTTCTTCCTCATGTTCAAGGGCCTTCAGAGCAGCAAATTGGGCAACGGTAGGCGCAGACATGATGGTATATTGGTGAACTCGGCGCATGGCATCAATAATCCCATTAGGCGCCGCTGCGTACCCAATCCGCCAACCTGTCATCGCATGGCTTTTGCTGAATCCCCCCAATACAATTGTGCGTTCGCGCATATTCGGCAGCGTGGCAAACTGGATATGGGGAATCCCATAAACCAGCCGATCATAAATCTCGTCAGAAATAATCAACAGATCGTGTTTTTCGGCAATTTTGGCAATCTCAAGCATTCGGTCACGGCTGAGGACTGCGCCAGTCGGATTGTTGGGATAGCCCAATAAAATCGCTTTGGTGCGCGGGGTAATGGCTTTTTCAATATCGGCAGGTGCGACTTGAAAATTTTGCTCAAAATAAGTCGGCACCATGACCGGAACGCCACCCGCAAAAACCACTTCCGGCATATAGGAGACAAAGCAGGGTTCGGGAATAATGACCTCATCACCGGGGTTGATGGTCGCAGTGATGGCAAGATACATGGCCTCGCTGACACCGACCGCCACCAATAATTCATGTACGGGGTCATATTCGATGCCATATAAACGATTGATATATTGGGAAATCGCTTCCCGCAGTTCAATCAGGCCGTTATTGCTGGTGTAATGGGTTTCCCCATGCTTCAACGCCTCAATCCCGGCCTGAATCACGCCAGCAGGTGAAGTAAAATCTGGCTCCCCAATCCCCAGCGAAATCACATCATCCATCGTAGCGGCAATGTCAAAAAATTTGCGGATGCCGGACGGCGGCACCATCTCTATCCGGTCTGCGATAAATTTGGGCATGAACCTCTATTGTCTCCTAAGACTTTTGGGCAATTTAAGGGTTTGAGTATAACACCTGTTGGGGTGGAAATGCGTTCATGTTTTCCTCGATTTGTTAGATACTTTTCGTCCTTGTTCAATTTTGTCCCCTACCCCGTTTCCTGCTACAATCCCATTTATAGATACATGAGTTTTTTCGGGATATTAGGCCGTGTATATTTTCATCAGCTACGCCAAAGTAGATACACAACCCCTTGCGTTCAAAATCCGTGATGCACTCCGCTCAGTCAATGGCCTAACCGCATGGGTGGACGAATCACTGGAATCCGGTGAAGATTGGGCCGTCCAAATCCAAGACGAAATTGACCGCTGCGACTTGATGCTGGTCTTGATATCTCCCGATGTCAACCGCGCCACCGAGCCGCGCAGTTTTGTTTTGCGTGAAATTCATTATGCCCAAGACAGTCAGAAACCCATTTTGCCAATCATGGCCCAGAAAACTAAAATTCCTGTGCAGTTAGCAGGCGTTCAGTACGTTGACCTGACGCAAAATCAGGCCGCTGGGATTGAGGCGCTCGTGGAAAATGTGTGCCGTCGGTTTGGGGTTCAAAGTCCGACTGAACTGAAGCGCCAAGCCGAAGAAGCCGAACGTCAGCGCATGGCAGAAATCCATCGGCAGACGGTTGAAGCCGAACAAAAACGCCTAGCCCATGTCGCGGCCCAACGTCAGACTGAAGAAAACGAACGGCGTCGGCAAGCCCAAATTGATGCCCAACGCCGTGCCGATGAACTCTCCCGCCAGCAGCAAAATGCACAGACCGCCCCCTCGATTCCCGTGATGCAACCACGCCCCAATGCCCCACAGGATTGGGATAAACAATATTCCGAAGGATCATCGGCAGCCTATCAAGCTAAAGTCAGCGCGGCTGGCCCTCGTAAAAGCAGCGGAGCCGTCCCGTTACTAGCAGCTGGGGCCCTCATCGTAGCACTGATTATCGTGGTGATTGTCGGTCTGCTCCTATCAGGTGTATTGGGTGGAAGTGATAAAAACAGATACCAATTAAAATTTGAAGAGACCAGCACCGTCACTTTTGCGTCGAGCAACAATAAGTGTGCCTTTCAAAACTTTACTTTAGATGACGATGCTATTGACAAGCATCTAGAATTGAGGCTGGAATCACCAAACGAGCTTTATGATCAACTTGGCGAGTCTCCATACTTGTTTTTGGCATTGTATCGCAGCCTTAATAATGAATGGCTCCCAACTTGGGTGATCAACGATGACAAAGGAATATTACTGGCAGAGACTGACAGTCTTGATGACACCTTAAAGTGGACGGTTGATGCTGCGGGGGACTATGTGCTGTGCCTAGAGACCACCACCGAAGCTGGCTATTACGACGCACACATTAAAGGAAGAGTGGCTTGGGTCACATTGGAGCTAAAATAACAAGCCACCTCTGAAAATCTTACGTTGAAATCGTCTCATGATAAGGCGATTTTTTGTTTTGGATTACACAATAGCTTATCGTTTGTTCGCAAAAACAAAGGTGTTGAGTGCATCCATCCCCTCTGCTACAATAACATATTGCATATTTCTCGTAATTTGTGGTGATTGGAAGAATCTGCCGCTATGGCTGCGATGTCGCTTGAAGAAAAACTTAAAGGGATTGAAGCACGGTACGTTGAAATTGATAATTTACTGGCAGACCCTGCCATCTTAGCGACCTATGACCGAGTGACGGCGCTGGCCCAAGAAAAATCCGGAATTGAAGCCGTTGTGACCAAATTTCGGGAATATCGCAAGGCTCTCAACGACTTTAAAGATGCTAAGGCGATGTTGAGTGACCCCGAACTGGGCGAAATGGCCCGCGAAGAATTTGACCGCCTCGACAAGCTCATCCCCATCTATGAACAAGAACTCAAAAGCCTACTGCTACCCAAAGACCCCCGCGATGACAAAAACGTTATCGTCGAAATTCGTGCCGGGGCGGGTGGTGATGAGGCCGGGATTTTTGCCGCCGATCTGCACCGCATGTATATCCGCTATGCCGAAAGTCGCCGCTGGAAGGTGAATATGCTCTCCAGCAATGAAACTGGCGTGGGTGGGTTTAAGATGGTGGTCTTTGAAATCAAAGGTCAGGGCGCATTTAGCCGCCTGAAATATGAAAGTGGCGTGCATCGCGTTCAGCGTGTCCCTGCTACCGAAAGTCAGGGGCGTATCCACACCAGTACCGCCACCGTCGCAGTTTTGGCGGAAGTGGATGAAGTTGAAGTCAATTTGAATATGAATGACGTGCGGGTAGATGTATTCCGCAGTCAGGGCGCGGGTGGTCAAAGCGTCAATACCACCGACTCAGCAGTCCGTATGACCCACTTGCCTTCGGGATTGGTGGTGGAGTGTCAGGACGAGCGCAGTCAGTTGCAAAACCGTGAACGGGCCAAACAAATCCTCATCGCTCGCTTGTACGAAATGGAAATGGAAAAACAGCGCAGCGAGTTGGATACCGAACGGCGCAGCCAAATCGGCGGAGCGGATCGCAGCGAAAAAATCCGCACCTACAACTATCCCCAAAACCGCGTAACCGACCATCGCATCAATATGTCCAGTCACAATCTCCCCGCCATCATGGAAGGTGATTTAGACACCTTTATTGATGAACTCGCCACCCGTGACCAAGCCGAACGTTTGGAAATGGGCGAGGCGGTCTAGTCCGTTTCCCTATGCGAACCATTGGAGAGGCGTTGACAACTGCCCGTCAGCGCCTGACACCCACCAGTGAAACCGCCGCCCTTGATGCCCGACTGTTGCTCAGTTTTGTGCTCGACCAACCGACTGCATGGCTCTATGCCCATTCTGACAGCCCTCTCGCCCCTGAAAAAGTTGAAAAATTTACACATCTGATTGACCAACGCACCGCCGGAATGCCGATTGAGTATCTGACAGGAACACGCGGTTTTTATCATTGGGATTTTGTTGTCACGCCGGATGTTCTGATCCCACGCCCCGAAACGGAACACCTGATTGAAGCGGCACAGGCATGGCTAAAAAATCGGCAGGGCAAGCAGCTAAAAATCGTGGATGTCGGCACCGGCAGCGGCATCATTGCGGTATCATTGGCGCTGCTTTTTCCACAGGCGTCCATCACAGCAATTGATGTCAGTCCGGCGGCATTGGAAGTTGCCAAATTGAATGCTAGTCGGCTCGGCGCAGAAAATATTGATTTTAGACGCGGCAATCTCCTCAACGACAGTTCTAATGATTTTCAGGTGGATTTAATCGCTGCGAACTTGCCTTATATTGATCGTGACGAGATGCTAATGCTTGAGGTCGCCAAGTGGGAGCCACATCTGGCATTGGATGGCGGCATCGGCGGATTAGACCTCATCCGCGATCTGCTCCATCAATCACCTATCCATCTCAAACCGGGCGGATTGATATTGCTGGAAATTGGGGCGCATCAGGGGGAGGCGACACAACAATTGGCATTAGAGGTTTTTCCAAAAGCAGCGGTCACTGTCCTCAAGGATTTAGCTGGATTAGATCGAACCGTCTCGATTCAAACCCTCGAATAGCACCGCATCGCCCTCTCAGGTAGAATAAGCGACGACTTGAGAAATTCAACGATTGGTAAAATCATGTCAGAAAACCCACGTACTCACGACGACTATATCCCAGACGAATTTGACGACAACGGGTTTGATGAACCCTTTGATGAATCCATAGCCGAAGAGCCTCTGCCTCCTCTCGAAGAAACGATGGTTGGGCAACCCACCCAGCAGTTCTCCATGCCCGATCCACAGCAACAGACATGGGAAGGGATTGAACCCATTCCAGCTGGCCCGGACGAACTCTACGATGAAACCCTCCGTGCCAACGACATCCCGCCGATTGTGCGCCCCGGTGAGCCAACAGAACCCCCACTAAGCGAAACCCGCCGCCGCCGTACGCGACAACCATCGGAACGGGCCACCGAAGAACATGACCGCGTGCGGGAAATTCAGCCTGAACTCATTCGTCAACAGCGCCCCGGACGGTTAGCGATTGCGCCTTTGGCATTCGGGTTGATCGGATTAGGTAGCTTGCTGTTGGCCGAAAATTTTATGGAGGAGCTAGAAATCACAGCAGGCGCGGCGATCATTATTTTATTAGGATCGTTTGTCTTGACCACCGTCTTTCGATTTTTTGAATCGGGCCGACGGCAGCGCGGTCTATTTTTTGTCGGTGTCGTGCTGCTGATTTGGGGTGGCGTCGTGGCGCTCAATGTCCTGCGTGATGATAAATTTCCCCTTGATGAATTTTGGCCCCTCACCATCGCTGGAGTTGGGGCAGCCTTTTTCATCACCTTCCTATTTGAGCGCAATCACCAAGCGGGATTGGTCTTCCCCGGCATCATTTTGATGTTTGCCAGTGGGATTGCCTTTTTGGTGACGTTGGACGTGATTGGGCCAGACCTGACCGACGGTGTCAAGGATTTTTGGCCCTTGATGGTCGCGGTAGTCGGGTTGCTGTTGTTCCCGGCGGCCTTCCAAAAGCGTTAGGCATATGTACCATATCGCGGTAGATGCCAGCCGAACCACCCGATTACGGCGAACTGGCACGGAAAATTATGCCCTACAATTGATTCGCCAATGGGTCGAAACGGTCAACCAGCATCATATGACCCTGTATTTTCGGGATGCGCCTCCGCCGAATTTATTTCCCAATCAACCGAATTTCGAGCAAAAGGTGATTGAGTTCTCGCGTTTGTGGACACATCTACGGTTCGCAGCGGAATTATGGCGCACACGGCCCGATGTGACCTTTGTACCCGCCCACACCCTGCCCTTTGTGTTTCCCGGTAAGGCAGTGGTGACGGTACATGATCTCGGCTACCTCTATTTTCCCGACGCGCACCCCCCTAAAGAACGCCGTTATCTGGATGCCACCACCCGCTTTAGTTCCCGCCGCGCTACACTCATCCTTGCTGATTCTTTGGCAACCAAAACCGACTTAATCAGCCACTATGGGGTATCGGAACAAAAAATCCGTGTGGTCTATCCGGGTGTGGACGAAAATCTCGCGCCTGTACATGATCCCGATAAGTTAAAACGGGTACAGGCAAAATATGGCTTACCAGACCAGTATTTATTTTTCTTGGGAACCCTTCAGCCGCGCAAAAATATCGCCCGATTGGTTGAGGGGTTTGCGAAATGGCGCTCATCATCAGGCAATCGAGAGGTTGCGTTGGTACTCGGTGGTCAAAAAGGCTGGCTGTATCAAGAAGCATGGACATCGGGCGTCGACGGGGTGATTTTACCGGGGTATATCGCCGATGAGGATGTCGCAACCCTCTACAGCGCGGCATTGGCAGTAGTATTCCCATCGCTCTATGAAGGTTTCGGATTTCCGGTGATTGAGGCCATGCGCTGTGATACCCCCGTTTTGTGTTCCAATACCTCCTCCCTTCCCGAATTAGGCGATGAGGCGGCGCTATTGGTCAATCCACTGGACACGGATGAAATTGCACAGGGCATTGGGCAGTTGGTCGAAAATCCTGAACTGCGACGGCAGCTAGTCGAAAAAGGCCGCATACGGGCGCAAAAATTCAGTTGGGCAAATGCCGCACAACAGGCCATGCAAGTTTTGGAAGAGGCAACAGGCAAGTGATGACTCCCCCCGAACGATTACACATCTTGGGTGTGCCGATTGATGCCCATACATTTGAGACATGGCTGGCGCAGGTCGAGATGTGGGTCAATAAAACCAGCGGATTGCACCATATCTGCACGGTAAATCCCGAATTTGTCATGATCGCCCAACAGCATCCGACCTTTTATCAAGTGCTGCAAAAAGCGGATGTCTGCCTTGCCGATGGAGCAGGGATATTGTTAGCCGCCAAATGGCTCGGTCAGCCCTTACCGCAGCGCGTCACCGGAACGGACAGTTTGCCCAGATTAGCCGAATTAGCCGCGCAAAGAGGCTGGCATCTGTTTTTTCTGGGAGCTGCGTCGGGGGTCGCCGAATTAGCCGCCGAAAAATTACGGGCGACCTATCCCGGTGTGCAAATTACCGTCAACGCAGGCAACCCCGATGAATTTGACACGAGTATCGAAGCAATTAACCAAAGTGGAGCCGCGATTTTATTGGTCGCTTATGGGGCACCGATGCAGGATTTGTGGATTGACCAACATCGGGGCCAGCTATCCAATGTCAAAATAGCGATGGGGGTCGGCGGGGCATTTGATTTCGTGGCGGGGATTGTGCCGCGTGCACCGAAATGGATGCAGCGATTCTATTTAGAATGGTTGTACCGCCTGATTCGCCAGCCATGGCGCTGGAAACGGATGCTGCGTCTGCCATTGTTCGTTATTGCCGTTCTGCGCTATCGTCAACAACCGATACCACGAGCAACCAAATGAGCCACCCGATTGAATTGCTAGAAAAAATCGCGCTGGATAAAGCCAAATCGTATGCCGAACGCCCCAACATGGTCGCGGTAGCCATTACGGGTTCGATCGGTCGCGGCATGACGTGGGAAGGCTCAGATGTGGATTTATGGGTCTATTGCGATGGGGATCGTGCGTTTGAGGATGGATGGGAACAAGGCGTCTATTGGGAAGCCGATATTGAATCAGCTACGCTCCTAGATATTCAAATTGACGACCACACATGGCTGCGTCCCCATCCGCTTAATGGCGACGAGGTTAGCCTGTTAGAGGCGCTATGGGGATGCCGTATCTACTATGACCCAGCGGGAAAATTGACTGCAATTAAACAGGCTATTGATAGTCGCGTCGCCAACAAACGCTGGATGCACCATCGCGCCGAATTATTTATCAGCTATGGGCGGGGTTGTCTGGCAGGCCTACAATATGCCGATGCCATCACTGCGATTCTATTGGCACGGGTGGTCGCCACCGACTATGGCATCACGGCCTATTGGATGCGGCGTGGCAAATTGTTGACCAGTGTCCTGCGCGTGCCGGAACGATTAGCCGATGAACCTGAATTACAGCGGCTCTACTGCGAGGTGTTTGGACTAGGTGGCAAAGCTGGGGCCGATGAATTTTCGGCAACTCTGAAGCGCCTCCCGATTCAAATTCAAGACGCGATTGAAGCCGATGTCGAAGAATGCAAACCCGCGATGGAATTAGGGTATTATGACGGCGTCATCCGGCATTTGCGGCAAATCATCGCCTCCGATTTCCTGCCCACCGAGGTACTACTAGTTTTGGCGATAAGGGATGATTTGGAAACGCAAAAAGGGGAGATACTTGAAAAAGTGGGGATAATTCTAGACTTGTGTGAGGCCCTATGACTACGAAACGAAAAGCCTTTGATCTTGAGACCTATGTTGAAGCCATTCAGACCCGGCCCTGTTTCATTTGCGAGATTGTGAAAGGCAACCCGGAATATCGGCATCATATAGTCTATGAGGATGACATCGCCATCGCGTTTTTGAATAAATATCCCCCGCTCTATGGTTATGTCTTGGTCTGCCCCAAAGAACACCGCGAGATGGTCACAGGTGATTTTTCCGCCGATGACTATTTGGCTTTGCAGCGGGTGGTCTATCAGATCAGCGAGGCGGCACGCAAAAGTGTGCCCACCGAACGGCTCTATATTTTGAGTTTAGGCAGTCAACAGGCCAACAAACACGTCCATTGGCATATCGCACCATTACCGTCAGGTGTGCCGTTTGAGGATCAACAGTTGGCGGCCCTGAGCATAAAAAATGGAATCTTGGATTTGACCGACGACGAAATGGCGGCAATGGCTGACCAGATACGTGCCAATATTGAGGGACTATGACACTTTATCTTGATGTCTCGGCAGGGGTGAATGTTTCATCGGGCTTGGGCCGCTACAGCCGATCTTTGACCCATGCCCTTATCCCCTATCTCGAAAACTCCCCGGCACTATTTTACAACTATATCGAGGGCCGTACTAAACCCATTGAAGGCTTGCCAGAACTGCCTGCGACCCGCGTGAAGTTGGGTTATAAGGCGTGGCGCATGGCGGTGTGGATGGGTCAGCTAACGGGGGGCGATTTTCGCCGTTTAACCCCCGGCGTGAGTGTGTTTCACGCAATGGAGCACCTGCCTATGCCTCTCAATCGTCAACCCAAAGTGCCGACCGTGATGACCGTGCATGACCTGATTTTTGAATTGTTCCCTGAACATCACAAAACCCTCAACCATTTATTTTTGACCCGGGCCATGCCGCTTTTTGTCCAACGGGCCGACGCGATTATCACCGTCTCCGAAGCCAGCAAACGCGACTTGATGGAACACTACGGCACACCCGCCGAAAAAATCACGGTAGTCTATGAAGCCGCCGATGCCCATTTCCAACCACCCACCCCCGAAAAAATGGCCGAGGTACGGGCGAAATATCATCTCCCCGAACGATTTTTGTTGGTGGTGGGTGCAATTGAACCGCGCAAGAATTACAGCCGTCTAGTTGAAGCCTTAATGATTCTGCGGCAAAACCACCCTGATTTGAAATTAGTGGTCGTGGGCAGCAAAGGGTGGTTATATGAACCCTTTTTCCAGCGTATCGAAGAATTACAGGCAAGCGAACATGTCATTTTTCCCGGCTATGTCCCCGATGATGATTTACCAGCGGTCTATGGTACAGCAACAATCACCGTGATGTCATCTATCTATGAGGGTTTCGGTCTACCCATTTTGGAAGCAATGGCCTGTGGCTCGCCTGTTGTGTGCAGCCAATCATCCAGCTTGCCGGAATTAGGGGGTGATGTCGTTCATTATTTTGACCCCTTGACTATTGATTCTATGGTTGCAGGGATGGATGCCGTCTTAGGCGACGAGGCATTACAACAAAAAATGCGACTAGCCGGGCCAACCCAAGCCGCGAAATTTTCATGGGAACGCACCGCCCAAGAGACCATTGGTGTGTATGAACAAATCTCTGGCCAACGTTTGAGCAAAATCCCCTAAGTATTGAGGGGCGAAATAGGAACATCAGCCCTGTAACCAACGTATAATGAGTGTTGATAGTAAGACCTATTCTCTAAGGAGAAATCAATTCCATGCAACGATTTTCAAGGGGTATTGAGCTTGTAAAAGCAAGTTTTGGCGTGCTGCGTGCCGATAAAGAACTACTAATTTTTCCGGTGATTTCCGGTATCGCGCTGTTTCTGGTCAGCATCGCGTTTATGATTCCCATGTTTTTGGCAGGGGCATTAGAAGGTGAAGGACTTGGGGTAGTCACCTACCTTGTCCTATTCTTCTACTACTTGGTAGTTTATACCATCGGCATCTTCTCTAGCACCGCTATCGTCGGGGCGGCTATGATGCGGCTTAAGGGCCAAGACCCAACCGTGCAAGATGGCATCAATATCGCCAAAAGTCATTTCGGGGATATCCTCGGTTATGCCGCGATTTCAGCCATTGTCGGGATGATTTTGCGTGCCATTGAGGAACGATCGGGACTTGTCGGCGATATTGTCGCAGGCATCATCGGCGCGGTGTGGAGCATTGCCACGTTCTTGGTCGTCCCGGTTATGATTATTGAAGGCCTAGGGCCAATTGAAGCCATTAAGCGTAGCGCCAGCCTACTCAAGCAGACATGGGGTGAGCAAATCATCGGGAATTTCAGCATCGGGATAGTATTTGCATTGATGTTCATCGGGATTCTGCTCCCCGGCGTCATTTTGGTGGTAGTTGCCGCCAGTATTTCAGTTGTATTGGCGATCTTGGTCGGCGTTGTCTTGGCAATGGCGATTGCCGCCTTAATTGCCATCCAATCCGCCATCAGTGGCATCTTTACGGCAGCGGTCTATTTGTATGCGACCAATACCGTTACCACCAACCCCTATTTTGATCAGGATATGCTGCAAGGCGCTTTTGTACCCAAGAAGAATAAACGCACTTTGGGTATCTAGGATTCAAAGTTTTAACAAAAAAGAGGCTGAGGATATTCTCCCCGGCCTCTTTTTCATTCCACCCTATTCCTCGATTTCACCCGCCTCAAGAAATTCGCCTTGCGCTTGGGCAATGTACTGCCCATACAACACTAAATCTGACCACAAAACGGCATTGCGCGTGTGCAGTTCATAGTAGCCACTGTTGCGGCTGGTTCGCACATGATGGGCCATATTCTTAGATTCCACCGATGCATACAACGTGTTAAACAACTGCACATCGGTTACCCGAATGAAATACGATTTCTGCCCCTGAATGCTCATGCCACACACCTCCCATCCCAATACAATTTTAGTCAGCAAGTTAGATTGTATTGAAATTGTTAACGATCTGTCAATACAAATGACTGAATCTTAAACAATTTTCAAACCAAATCGGTGGTTTCGGTTAACGGCCTTATTTATCAGGGTAGGCGAGTTGTCGAGAAATTCAAATGGGGCACTCGTACTATGCAAAAATCGAGGCGTGCTATAATTCGCTTGTGCGACAGCGTCTGAAAATAGAAAGATGATCCTCAATGAAGCGATTTTGGCCCCTCGTCTTGACCGGATTTATTTTGTTGGCGCTTATCTTGCCGATCCTGCTTTCAACCCAAGCCACAACACGGCGTGTGATGGCACAGGACAGCAGCAAACCACCCTACAGCACGACGGCCTATCCGCGTGCGATGGCCTTTGACGGTCAATGGGTGTGGATTGCCAATTGGGCCGATAATTCCATTACCCGTTTAAACGCGGCGGATGGGGTTTATATTGACACAATCGCAGGCCCGCTTACGGTTGGCAATCAGCCTGTATCACTGGCATGGGATGGCACTCATATGTGGGTAGCGAATTATCAAGACAACACTGTCTATCGGCTACCACGCATTGGGGCAGAGGGTGGTGTACCCGAATCGAATGCCCAATTTAGCGCCGGACAGGGCATCCAAAAGCCAATCGCGCTGTTTTATGACGGCTCGGCCCATATTTGGGTGGTGAATCAACACGACGGCAAACGCAACGGCACCGTTACCAAAATTGTGGCGGATACGCTCGAAATCTTGGGCACCTATGATGTAGGCCGTTTCCCCACTGCCATTACATGGGACGGCATCAATGTTTGGGTCGCCAATGGCCTTGATGACACGCTCACGGTGATAGATGGAGCAACGGGCGATGAAGTCGGCGTGGTCAACATTGTAGATGACCCTGCTAAACTGCATTTCCCAATTTCGCTGGCCTTTGATGGGCGTTTTGTGTGGGTATCCGGCTATGATCGGAGCGTCAAAATCATTCGCAATAATTCATTGGATGTCTATGACACCGAAGAATTAGAAGCGGCAGACATGCAGGTACAGGAAGAACTGCCTAACCGCCCCATCTACTTATACTATGCCTTTGAGCGCATCTGGATTTCGAGCGCCGATGAAAAAGAAAAGAGCATCCTCAATTTACGGGCTACCAGCGGGATTGAGGTCAATACGATTGATACCGGTGAATTCCCGGCAACAATGGTGGCGATCCGACTGGTTGGCCCAGATGGCAACGACCAAAAGAATCTATGGGTGGCAAGCTGGCTGAATTACACCATTCAGTTGATTAGCGTACCTGATAACGAATTGATTGATACCGAAAATGGGCCACAGGCAGTCGCAGCGAATCCGCTGATATGGCTACCCACCGATGTGCCAACCCCAACGCCAACCATTGCCCCCACCGCGACACTACCCGCCTGTAATCCGGGTCTTCCGTCGCGCCTGCGTCCGGGTGATGAAGGTCGTATCGAGGACAAAGATGATCCCACTCCACTCAATTTCCGTGACGCGGCAGGCTTTAATTCCAACGTGATGAAGAGTATTGCCGTCGGGACAGAATTTGTCGTCCTCAGTGGGCCGGTCTGTATAGAGAACAAGGCATGGTACGAAGTGCGCCTTTCGAGTGGAAATTCCGCAGGCGAATCGGGTTGGTTTGTTGAGTCCATTGAACGCGATGGTGTCGAAGGGTATACCATCGAACCCAAACCAGAATAATCTTCTCTCAGAAACTTCAGGGGATGTTGGGTGTTCTTATAATGTAGCCGACAAGGTTGCCTATTGAACATTCTGCCATCCCCTCTATCCTCACTGCGTTACTGCGTGATGCTTGGGCCAGCAGTCAGAAATAAGCGAATCTTTTTGGCGTAAGACTCAACCAGACTTAGCTGCAAAATGAGAAGATATTCTTCTCAAAAAGATGACTTTTGTCATACTATACCGCTTAAAATTGTACTAAGCTGAAAAGGTCTAATCCACACATCATAAGAAAGCTAGTTTGCAGAAGGTCTGGAGAATTCGATAATGACATTGCCGATGATTATTCAGGGTGGAATGGGCGTCGCTATTTCCAATTGGCGTCTTGCCAAAGCTGTGTCACAACAAGGACAGCTTGGTGTGGTATCAGGCACAGGCATGAGCCGAATTTTGGTCGCACGTCTGATGGAGGGCGATAAAGAAGGCCATGTGCGCCGCGCCCTATCCCATTTTCCCTTTCAAGATGCGATTGAACGTATCTTAGATACCTATTTTGTCGAAGGCGGCAAAGACCCGAACGTACCGTATCTCAACGTCCCAGCCTATAGCCTTAAACCCACCAAAGCCCTTGATATTTTGACGATTGTTGCCAACTACCTAGAAGTGTTTCTAGCCAAAGAAGGTCATGACGGTGTTGTCGGTGTCAATCTGCTAGAAAAAGTCCAAATGCCAAACTTGGCGTCACTCTATGGTGCAATGCTGGCAGGTGTGGATTATGTTTTGATGGGTGCGGGTATCCCCATGCAAGTTGCCGGGGTATTAGACCGCTTGGTCAATCATGAATCCGTCAGCTATCGCGTAGATGTGACCGGGGCGACGGCTGAAGATGATTATCGCATTCACCTGCATCCCGAAGAATTGTTCCCCGGTATGCGTGAAAAAGTTGGGCCACTGAAGCGTCCGGCGTTTTTGCCGATTATCTCGTCACTGGTGCTGGCTCAAGCACTGATCAAACGCAGCGAAGGCCCAATTCAAGGTTTTGTAATTGAGGGACATATCGCTGGCGGACACAATGCCCCACCACGCGGTACCGTGACCTATAACGAACTCGGTGAACCCGTTTATACCAGCAAAGACAGCGTTGATCTCGATAAGATGAAGGCACTGGGCTTGCCATTCTGGTTAGCGGGCGGTTTTGGACACCCCGAACAACTCCGCAATGCGCTTGAAAAAGGCGCGGCGGGCATCCAAGTCGGGACGGCCTTTGCCTACTGCGAAGAATCTGGCATGGAAAGCCACAACAAACAATTGGTTTTGAACAAAGTATTGGACGAAGACATTGTTGTACGGACAAACGCCGTTGCCTCCCCCACCGGTTTCCCATTTAAGGTGGTAGACCTTGAGGACACCATGTCGGAACAAGAAGTCTATGAAGTCCGTAACCGCATTTGCGATATGGGCTTTTTGCGGACGATCTACAAACGCCCCGATGGCAAAATCGGCTATCGTTGTGCATCCGAACCAGTGGACGACTATGTTCGTAAGGGTGGCACCGCCGAAGATACTGAAGGGCGCGTATGTTTGTGCAATGCCCTCGGCGCGGCGGCGGGCCATCCACAAATTCGCAAGGATGGCTATGTCGAGAAAACAATTGTCACATCTGGCAACGATTTGGTGAACCTCAAATCGGTTATGAAGGACGGGACAACCCATTACTCTGCACGCGATGTGATTCAATATCTAATGCGTGAAGTCGCTGAACTTCAGCCTCAATAATGTTGGTAAATAAAAAGAGCGATCTTTGAATCGCTCTCAAATTTCTGAGGAGGGTGGGGAAACGGCCTAGGTTGTTTCCCCACCTTCTTTATCGGGTATCACCAAACGCGGCTTAGCTCCACTTTCGGCTGGGCCGACCACCCCACGTTCTTCCATTAGATCAATCAAACGAGCCGAACGGGTATAACCGATACGGAAATGGCGCTGCAACATCGAGATACTGGCTTTGTTGCGACCCCGTACCAGCTTGACGGCCTCGTCATACAGGTCATCTACACCTTCCATCGCGTCGTCATCACTGTCCATCTCGGCCTCTTCGACCTCTTCCCAGAAAGTCTGCTGGCGGTCTTGGCGACGTTCGCCATTCCCTCCCGGCGGAACTGGCTGGCCCGTAGCAGGTGCACGGCGATCATTGATGATTGGGCCACCATCGGGACGACGGCCTACTCCAACGGGTTTAGCGTGTTCATCAAGCGGGGATGAAGACATAGCAGGGCGTTCCGGTTGCGATCCCTTACCACCCTTCAAGGCGCGGGTACTCTTCCAATAGCTAGTAATGCGGTTAATTTCATTGTCTGAGAGATACACCCCCTGCATACGGAGAGGTGCGGCGGAATCGGGCGCTTGGAACAGCATGTCTCCACGCCCCAGCAATTTTTCTGCGCCGGGTTGGTCAATAATGACACGGCTGTCTACCGATGAGGCTACCGCAAACGCGATACGGGCCGGGAAGTTGGCCTTAATCAGACCTGTCACCACATCCACCGAGGGGCGCTGCGTCGAGATAATCAAATGGATACCCGTTGCACGGGCCATTTGGGCGAGGCGGGCCACCAAGCGTTCGGTTTCATCGGGAGCCAACATCATCAAGTCCGCTAGTTCGTCCACAATCACCACTAGGTAGGGCATCTGTGGTTGTTCTTGAGGACGCTTACGATTGAAGTCCTGAATATTGCGTGCGCCGAGTGCGGCAAACCGTTTGTAACGGTCATCCATTTCGCGCTGCACCCATTTTAGAACCCCTACAATGCGTTCCAAATCCACCACAACCGGCGCGACAAGATGCGGAAGCCCGTTATAGCCTGCCAATTCAACCCGCTTGGGGTCAACCATAATCATCTGCAATTCATCGGGTGTGTTTTGCAGAAGCAGGCAGCTAATGATGGCGTTCACACAGACCGATTTACCTGAGCCTGTCGCCCCTGCAATCAATAAATGCGGCATCTCGGTCAGGTCAGCGGAAATTGGCGCACCATCTACCCGGCGACCCAAGCCAATTGCCAATTTAGACTTAGCAACTTTATGCTGATGATAGTCGGAGGACATGACATCACGTAGACTGACGACGGCGGATTCGGCATTAGGCACTTCAATCCCCACAAAACCTTTGCCGGGTACAGGCGCTTCGATACGGATGGATTTCGCGGCAAGCGCTAGGGCAAGGTCACGGTCTAGGGCAGCGATGGCCGACACTTTAACGCGGGAACGTTGACCACCCCGCTTTTCCACATAATCCGGCTCGACGCCAAACTGGGTAATCACCGGGCCTGTATTGACTTCGATTACCTTGCCGGGAGCGCCAAAGCTATCGAGAGTTTCTTCGATAATCTGGGCACGTTCCAGCAAAATTTCTTGGTCAATTTTTTGTTCCGACCCCTCTTCGAGAACGGTCATAAAATCAGGTCGCAGCCATTTGGAACTGCCATTGCCCTCCGATTTTGACTCGGCGGGCGGTTCGGCTTCTGGCTCATGGCGACGGGCGGCAGCAGGCGGCGCGACAACGGCGGGAACTTCGTCCTCGTCATCATCCTCATCCTCGTCGTCTATATCTTCGTGAGGTTGCACGATAGATGGATGATCACGGCGGGCCGCAAATGGCACAAGCGAAGCACGGGCGGGTGTTTCTTCTTCACCACCGCCATCGGTAATTTCCATCTTATCCAAGTCTGGATTCGCCCCACCAATTTGCGGAGGACGCGAAACCGGACGACCGAGTGGCGTGGGACGGATTGCACGCACGGGCGGCACGATATTTTCCATGTCGCCTTCGGGCTGGTCAAACGGATTTTGACGGGCAAAACGCGGTTGGGCTGGCTGCATCGCGCCTGCATCTTCATCTGCGTCAGCGGGAGCAGGTGCTTCCGTTGACACGGGTGGGGTTGGCGGTGTGGCGATCGCAGGCCGTTCACCTGTGGCACGTCCTAATGGTTCACGACGTGGCACAAAATTGGCCCGCTGTGGTGGTTCGCCCGCAGGTGCATCCCCACCGAACGCCCGCTGGAAATGTGACAGACGGGCGGCAGCCTCATCCCCCCCCTCAACAGGCCGTTCCCGCGCAATCGGTTCGGTTGTAGGTCGAATCGGCAAACCACGTGGCTGGGCGGGTTGGTCGGCTAAGGCAGGCGGCAATTCTGATGAATCTGACTGGCGTTCGGACAATTCATCAGCAAGAGCGGCCCCTGCCATAGCGACCCTGACCGGATTGGCCGAAAGGCCCACAGTAGGTTCGCCTGTTTCAGATTTTTCCGCATCACCGGATGCCGCAACAGACACTTCGCTGGTCGCACGTGGACGGAACAGCGGTGCATCACCTGTAGGTCGCGCAAACGGCGATGAACGGCGCGGTGGTTCAGTCGAAGGTGTGGTGGGTGTATCGGATGGCACAACAATTGGCTGTGTTGCGTTAGTTTCGACTACTTGCGTATCCTCATTGGAGACGCTTTCAGGCTGATCACGGCGCAATGCTGGCGGCGGCGGTGGCGGTGGCGTGCGCTCGGCACTCCGTCCAAATAATCCACCCGATTCGGCGGGCTGACGTCCCGGCAAATCACGCGGCGGTGCGGTCATGGGACGGCGTCCAGATGAGGGTGGCTCAACCTCTGATACAGTGTCGTCTTTGGGTGCATCGCTGATTGAAGTGGCGGCAGCAACTCCCATCATCGCGGCTTCAGCAGCCGTAAATTGCGGGAAACCTCGTCGGACAGGTGCTAATGTTTCAGGGGAGGCGGGAGCGGATTCACTTGGCACAGCCTCAACCGATTCCGGTGCTTCAGATTTCGGCGTTTCCGGCATGGGAGATTCCGCAACCACCGGTACAGCTTCCGCAGAGCGTTCGGCGGGCTTTTCAAATGCTGGCTCATTTGGTTTTTCAGTGGAAGCAGATTCCCCACCGAGCATGGCCCGTTCAGCCGGGGTCAAATCGGGCAAACCACGACGGGGCGCGACGGGTTGAGCAGATCTTTCAAAAACAGGTGCGGCAGATTTTTCTGGTTCTGCCGCGACTGGTTTAAGAGCCACCGTTTCAGGTGAGACGTCAGCGGGTTTAGCATCGGGGGTTTCTGGTGTGCCGCGTCGACCAAATTGGCCCGGTTGTTTCGATGCATCTGCCGCTGCCATCCCTGCGACCACCGCTGCCGCTGTGCTAGCCGAGCCAGTTCCGGTTTCAGCAGGTTTCTCCGGTTCGGGGGCTTTTCTGCCGGGTAATGCTGGCACACCAAAACGACGACGACCTGCTTGATCCTCAGCAGTAGGGGCGGCTTCATTCGCCACCGCTGATTTGCTGGTTGATTCAGCGACGGCGGGTTTGGCGCTATCAGGTGTATCCGCAGGCGGGGCTTGCCGTCCAAATGAGGGACGCAAACCGGGCAGACGTCGACCACTGGATGATTCGTCCATCGCCGGGGTACTTGTGGCAGCAGGGACAGGACTAGATACCTCACCCACAGCGGATGTCGCTATCGGGCCAGTATCGCCGGATTCAGTACGACGTCCGGGCAAACCGGGTAAACGACGGCGTGCGCCTTCTGGTTCAACTGAGGCCGCTTGCTCAACAGGTTTATCTTTTGATTCAACGCCCTCTGGCGATGCCGAACGGCCTCCAAATGAGGGTAGGGGGCGGCGCGGGCCAGTATCTTCACCTTCAGGTTGAGCAAGATTGGGTTGATCTGACCCCTGCATTTTCGCTGTTTCAATGGGTTCGCGGCTTGCAGTTATACCAGCGGGTAAGGCACGTTTGGGTGCGTCACCATCCGTATCGGCTGTAATCGGCTTGTTGGTCGGGGCATCTTCTTTGCGTCGCCCAAACAGCCCACCAGCACGCTCGGCACGTTTGGGAGCATCACCATCGGTGTCGGCTGTAATTGGTTTATCGCTGGGTGCCTCGTCTTTGCGGCGCCCAAATAGACCACCCTCTTTTTCGGCACGTTTGGGTGCGTCACCATCCGTGTCGGCAGTGATCGGTTTATCGGTCGGGGCATCTTCTTTGCGTCGCCCAAACATACCGCGCTTTTCTTTGGGCCCCGCTGGCGCTTCGGCGGCTACCACAGTCGCAGTAGCGGCAGGCAATGGGGTCTGTTCGACCACAACTGCCGGCGCAGTCGTTCGACCCGTAGCCTTACCCACATTACGCTGCGGGCCTGTGCTTTCATCCGTCGCCAAAACCGCCGCTGCCACTGCCATTGCTGGCGCGGATGGGGCAGGTGTGACACTTGCCGCCGGTGTAATAAGCCCTTTGCTTTCGGCATATCGCGCAAGGGCCGCTTCCCGTTTGGCTTGGCGATTGGCACGAGTTGTTCGAATATTGGTTGCCATCTTCTCAAATGAGAGATCGAAGGCAAACATGGTCCCAAGTCCCCAACTAATCACCAACACCACCGGGACACCAATATCCCAGAAAATGTGCTGAAGGAACATATAGAGCGTATGTCCGATAAGGCCACCGCCGCCGCCATCCTCCCAAAGCGCCTGACTTTGCGCTTCGAGAGCCTCAATCGTGGGTACTTCATTCACCTTGGGGAAATCAACCCACATCAACTCCCACCATTGGAGCGTGGATAGCAGTGTGGCAAGCAGAACCCCAAAGCCCAAGATGCGGAAATAGTCAATTTCGAGGACGCGACCAAAATTCCGGGCGATGAGCCAAAAACCTAGAATGAAGGATGTAACCGGAATGACAATGCGTCCAAGCCCAAAAATTTGAGCAAGGAACTGATCAAGGTCATAAGTGAAACCTTTAGGATCAGACGACGCAATAGATTCTCCCACACCTGCTAACAAAATGAGAGCTGCCCCAACCAATAACCACCCAGCCATATCAAGTTTGCGGTTGTAATCGAGGCCGTGCGTCACATTACGGATACCCGTATCACGTTCCGGCAATCTGGCAGCCGTCGTTGTCGCTCGTGAAGTTTTGGCGGCGGCTTTGGGGTCTTTCTTGACCTCAACCGTCCCACGTTTGGGTGGCTCTTCTTTTCTTCGCCTGTCGTCAATTCTCTTCTTATCTTCTTCAGGGGATGATTTGCGACCGCCGAACGGTAGTCCTAAGCGACGGCCATCATCATCTTTCGGCTTGGCATCACCCTTTTTTGGAGTATCAGGTGGGGCATCTTTACGACCCCCAAAACCGGGCAATCCACCACGCTTTGGTGGTTCTACTTCGGCTGGTTTGCTACCCGGTCTGCCGGGTAACGCAGGTGTTCGGGCAGGCGGGCTAGAACCCGGACGGGCAGGCGATGCAATACTTGATTGCGGCGCAGGACGTCCTCCTGCTCCCTCACTCGACCCACCAAATGGGGCACGACCGGGCAAAGATGACCCACCCTGACTTGATGGGCCGCTACTCCCGGTAGGACGACCACCGGGGCCACCACTGCTTAATGGCGAACCACCACCACCGGGTCGCCCACCACCACTATCGGCATCGCGGTCTCGGCCAAACGATGACCCACCGGGGCGATCTCCACCCGGTCGTCCACCGCCGCCACTATCGGCATCACGGTCTCGGCTAAATGGTGATCCACCACCGCTCGGTCGTCCACCACCACTGTCGGCATCACGGTCTCGGTTAAATGATGATCCACTACCACCGCCGGGACGTCCACCGCCGCCACTATCGGCATCGCGGTCTCGGTTAAATGGTGATCCGCCACCACCACCCGGACGATCTCCACCCGGTCGTCCACCACCGCTATCAGCATCGCGGTCTCGGCCAAACGATGACCCACCACCACCACCGCCAAATGAGCGACCCGACGGTGAGCCACTCTCGTCTTTTTCCTCTTTATCGCGGTTGAAAGGCGAACCACCCCCACCACCGCCAAATGGACGGTTTCCGGGTGCGCCACCCCCTTCAGCATCACGGCTAGCGCCAAATGTGCTGGTGCTGCGTGGGCTTTGCGGCGATGCTCCGGGCCGTCCACCACTATCCGCCTCACGATCTCGGTTGAATGGTGAACCACCGCCACCCGCGGGACGATCTCCGCCAAAACCGGGCCTTCCTGCTGATGAACCGGGCCGATCCCCCGGTTTGTCGTCTTTCTTTTCTTCTTCACCGGGACGCCCGCGACCTAATGCGCCAAAACGACGCGACCCACCCTCATCTTCTTCTTTTTTCTCATCTCCCGCACCGGGGCGACGGAAACCGCCAAAACCGGGTCGTGAGCCAGCGTCTTTGTCGGCTTCTTTGCCTTTATCATCGCCACCACGCCCAAAACTTGGCGACCCAAGTCGGCGTTGACTACTCTCGTCAGATGATCCACCAGATGGGTTGCCACCACCACCTACACCGGATGGGCGACGTGGCCCACCCGCAGGATCACCGGGGCTGCTTAAACGACGCGCACTCGAATCACCCGGCTTGTCGTCTTTTTTGTCTTTATCATCCCCACCACGCCCAAAGCTAGGCGGTCCAAAGCGACGCCCTGACTTGTCATCATCTTTGTCGGGCTTGTCGGATGGCGGTTTACTGCCGGGGCGACGGCCCTCTGGACGGTCATCACCTTCGTCGTCTTTGTTACCACGTCTAAAACGATCCACCATTGTTACAACCTGCGTTACTTGTTCAACGGTAGGGAAAAAAGGAGTGTGCTTGAAAAAATGCTAAATATTGGATAAATATCACCCCTTATCCTCAATTTTACCATACAATCAAATTCGCACATGCGATTCGTTTACACTTCTAACAATTACGAGAATCCCATGCTGGTGCGCTTCTTAGAGGAAATCACAGATGCCTCCTCCAACACCCATTTTTGAGAATCTATCGGCTGATTTTATTTTGCCGCTGCTGACATGGTATGAGCAGCACGCCGCCGACCTGCCGTGGCGACAAACCCGTAATCCCTATCACATCTGGCTTTCGGAAATCATGCTGCAACAAACCCAAGTCGCCACGGTTATCCCCTATTACGAGCGATTTCTGGCAAAGTTTCCTACCATTGCCGCGCTTGCCCATGCCCCGCAAGATGATTTACTTAAACAATGGGAGGGCTTGGGCTATTACAGCCGTGCCCGAAATTTACAGGCCGCCGCGCAGCAAATTATCCAAGATTTTGATGGGAAGCTACCACAGACAGGTGCCCAATTACTGACATTGAAGGGCATCGGACGTTATACGGCGGGGGCGATTGCCAGCATTGCGTTTGATGAGCACGTCCCCGTGTTGGACGGCAATGTGATTCGTGTGTTCAGCCGCCTATTTAATAATGCCGAAGATGTGACCCGCCCTACGATTATTGCTAAATATTGGGTAATGGCGGAACAATTGATGGCGGGTGTCCCAACCGGACAGGCGGGCAATTACAATCAGGCCTTGATGGAATTGGGGCGGACGATTTGTAAACCGCGTAATCCCGATTGTGAACACTGCCCTATCACCCAATATTGCCTAGCACGGGCGAATGGATCACAAAATGACCGCCCAGTCAAAGCCGCCAAAGCCAAAACACCCCACTATGACGTGACCTGCGGATTGATTCGCAACGCCAATCGGGAACTGCTGATTGCCAAGCGACGCGATAAGGATTTATTGGGCGGGTTGTGGGAATTCCCCGGCGGCAAGGTCGAAAATGGCGAAACATTAGAGGCATGTTTGGCGCGGGAACTGCATGAAGAATTGGGTATTACAGTCGAGGTTGGTGAGTTTTTTGTCAAAGTGCAGCACGCATACACCCATTTCAAAATCACCCTGTTTGCTTTTGAATGTGTGCTTGCCACGACCAGTGCCGACCCGACCTGTCATGAATGTGCCGATTTCCGCTGGGTAAGTGAGGAGCGATTATCCGAGTTCGCGTTTTCGAAGGCGGATCGCAAGATTATTGAGGAACTCAACGAGCGTCCGCGTAGATTGTTGTAGTGCGGGGGTCAGTCAGACGGCAGGCAGGCGTATCTTTCAAATGAGTCTGGTGGTTGCTAAATTATTATTTGAGGAGTTCATAGATGACAAAACTTATCTGGTTGGCTGGTCAAATCAATGATGGGGTAAAAAAACCCTCTGCTGTAGACATCAAACATTGGCTTGATGCCATGAACAATGAGGAAAGATTTTACTTCAACGTCGAGACACCAGCAGCTTTTATCACGCTCGCAAATGTGAACAATGACCGGGTATGGTTTCATTATGAGGATTCTTCAAAGGGAGGTATCTTGACTGATCCAATGTATACAGTAGACGATGGTGAAATCGAGTTTGAGGGCAGCCGTGACGACGAGACCATTCATCTATATGCGACGGTCACAAAAACCAAAGCCTATGAGGTAATCGTCTATTTTTTGGAGCACGATTCGTTACCAGAAGGCTTAATTTGGATAGTGACTAGTGGGGCGTTTTAACACTTTGACTGCCAATACTCCTCCAAGTATGGATCATCCCAATGATTAAAATTGGATCACCTCTATATCAAAAGATTATCAAACGACCTGACCCATTTGACGCCATTATCTTAGGGGTAATGGGGGCGCTGCTTGTCGTTATCGCGGTACTAATTTTATTGGGTGATACCACAGGTGTGCAGGTTATCCACCATACCCCCAATGGCCTCACATCAGCCGATACCATCATCCGATTGGAATTTGACAGGCCGATGGTGGCGCAATCCGTCGAAGATCGTTTTAGCATCACCCCGACCATTGAAGGCCGTTTAGAATGGGCCAATCGCCAAGAATTGGTCTTTCG
This sequence comes from Anaerolineae bacterium, assembly GCA_041753455.1. Classification (GTDB taxonomy): domain Bacteria; phylum Chloroflexota; class Anaerolineae; order Aggregatilineales; family J027; genus CFX10. The sequence continues at coordinate 38,663 of JBGSUK010000018.1, forward strand.
GCCTGATGCCCCTTTAAATCCGGGTCAAAAATATACCGTGCAAATCAGGGCGGGTGCGGAAAGTGATGGAAACAAGACGCTGACGGAGGATTTTCAATTTAATTTCACCGTCCGCCTGCCCCAAATGCTCTATTTAGGGCCATTTACCAACCCTATCCGCAATCTGCAATTCTACGATTTACAAACGGGCCGCACCGAGCAGTTAACCGATGAAACGGGCGGAGTGGTGGATTTTGCGATTAGCCCCGATGGGACATGGGTCGCCTATACAGTGGAACGAACCGATACAGCGTCTGATATTTGGGCATTGAATCTAAAGACCCGCGAACACATCCAATTGACCAACTGCGTCGAAGGGCAGGCGACGTGTTATGACCCGGCGTGGGGGCCAGATAATCAAGTTGTGGCTTATACCCGGCAGGAATTAGCCGCCGGACTCAACCCCGCCACCGCAAAACGGGCATGGGTCGTGGATGTCAATACAGGCGAATCCCGCTTATTGATTGACGATGAAACGCTAGTCGGGTTCGCGCCGAAATGGTCACCGGATGGCAAATGGGTGGCGATTGTACTGGCAACAGCTAATCCACCGGGTATTTTGCTGTACGAGTTTGCGACGGGGCAATCGGCGTTTGTCTCAACTCCGCAAGGTGTGCCGGGGATTTTTTCGCCGGATGGGGCATGGTTCGCTTATTCCAAATTAGCGTATGGCGCGGCGGCAACCACCTATTATTCACATCTGGCAATGATTAATCTCAATACCCTGTCCAATCAGGCCGAAGTTTCGATCAGCGGGGAAACAGACAATCCGGTGGATGATTTGCAGGCGGCGTTTGCCCCGGATGGCACACAACTGGCGGTGGTGCGGCGCTATCTGGACAACCGCTATACGCAGGGGGGGCAATTGTATCTGCTCGATATGACCACCTTTGCGGCAACGCCTCTCGTGGTGGAAGCGGCATACAGTCATGGGTCAATCAATTGGAGCAAGGATGGTCATTTGGTGCTGTTCCAACGCTATAATCTGGCGACGCGCCAAGACCCGACCGAAATTTGGATGGTCAATAGTACAACGGGCGAATTACAACAGGTAGTGGCGGATGGCTTTCTACCGCGCTTCTTGCCATAAGTATTGGACATTGGATGATATGGAAACCGGACATTCGTTTTTTAAGGCGTGGATGGTGCTACTCATTCTGCCCATTATCGGGATTGTTGGCATGGTATTGATGGTTGTCAGCGATGATGAAAGCTCGCCAATAAGCCAAAATCTCATCTCTGACCGCGCTACGCCGCTGCCACAGACGTTTATTCCCCCTACACCCCCCACCGCCACCGCCCAACCATCCATCATTGGTCAGGCCGTTCCAGCGCTTCAATTGACCACATTAGAGGGGCAGGCCTTTACTTTGCAGGACTATGCGGGGCAGCGGATTGTGTTGAATTTTTGGGCGTCGTGGTGTGTGCCTTGTATCGAGGAAATGGCTGAATTGCAACGTTTTAGCGATGCACAGGGCGAAAATGATGGCGTGCGGGTCATTGCGGTGACCGACCCAGACAATGGGCAGACGCTGGAAGATGTGCAGAAATTTGTAGATGAACATGGGCTGACGGTGCTGATCGGGCTTGATAGCGGCCTTGCCTATCATTATGCGATGGGAGTGTTTGCGCTACCTTTAACATTTTTAATTGATGAAACGGGTATAGTGCAGGCCTATTTGATCGGGCAACTGACGAGTGATCGGTTAGATGATGAAATTGCACGGGTGTTTGATAGTGAGTAATGAACATAGATACAACCAGTCAGTGCGAAACGGGATGCGTTTGTCAAACGCCGTCATTTGATATGGATAAGCACCATAATTGACCGTAAAGAATTGAAAAATATGATACATCCCCACCCCTAACCCCGCCCCATTGCATGGAGAGGGGAAAACTATCTGGAAAGGTCAACTGTGCCAGAGCTAACGATTGCCCAGTTTTTCGGCGTCCAATTTAGCATCGGGATTTTGGCAGGGCTGGCGGCGATTGCATGGTCGGCGGCACAGCGCCCTACCCCATCCCGACGCATCGGCGCATGGCTGGATGTCGCGTTGGCGGCTCTGGTCACCGGGTTGATTGTGGCGCGGGTGGTGTATGTCTTGATGGATTGGAGCTACTTCCGCTATTTCCCCGAAGATTGGATAGACGTGTGGTATGGCGGAGTGGAGTGGCACAGCGGCATCATGGGAGGTTTGTTGGGGGCATGGGGAATGGCCCGGTTGCGAAAAGTGCCGTTTGAGGAATTTAGCGACGCGCTGGCACTGGCAGTGCCATTCGGGGTGATGGGGGGTTGGTGGGCGTGCCGACATGCGGGGTGTGGCTGTGGCAAGGTGGTGAATCCACAGGCCGATGTCCCCAGTTGGTTAACCGGACACCTGATTGATTTACCGGGGGATGTCACCCTGCGATACGAAACCCAGATTTTGGGTATTGGGGCAACGCTGATGGTGCTGATTGGCGTCACTTGGCTGACGGTGCATGAGCGTTGGGCAGGGTATCGGCTGTGGGGAGTCTTGTTTTGCATCGGCTTGACCACTTTTTTGCTCGGCTTTCTAGCAGGCAATCCATCGGATAAACTAGAGGGCATACGCATCGGCCAGATTTTGGACTTAGCCCTGATGATGGTTAGCACAGGGTTCGGCTATGGGCTATATAGAAGGGGCATAGGGGATGGCTGAAGAAACGATTCTTATCGTGGATGACGAGCAAAATATCATTGAACTTGCCAGCATGTACCTCAAAAAAGAGGGTTTTCAGATTATAAGCGCGGGAGATGGGCTGAAGGGATTGAGGATGGCCCAAGACGAGAACCCCACGCTGATTGTGCTGGATTTGATGCTGCCGGGGTTGGATGGTTGGGAAGTGTGCAAAAGATTACGGGCTGAATCGAATGTGCCGATTTTGATGCTGACCGCCCGTGACGACGATATTGATAAAATTGTGGGGCTGGAACTCGGCGCGGATGATTATATGACCAAGCCCTTTAACCCGCGTGAATTGGTGGCACGGGTCAAGGCGATTTTGCGGCGGCTGGAACCCCGTTCGACCAACCGCAACATGCCACAAGGGAATCAAAAAATGCACGTCGGCAATATCACGATAGACCCGGCTTCACGCACGGTCACGGTGGGGGATCGGCTGGCGGATTTACGGACGAAAGAATTTGACCTGCTGGTAGCGTTGGTCGAAAACAAAGGCATCGTATTGAGCCGCGAAAAATTACTGGATTTGGTGTGGGGATTCGATTTCTATGGCGAAACGCGCACGGTGGATGTGCATGTGGCCCATCTGCGGCATAAGTTGGACGGGAGCAGCGCCACAATTGAAACCGTGTGGGGTATCGGCTATAAACTGGTAGAACCCTAATGACCCTTACACTCGAAAAACAGAATGCTTATCGTCAGCAGTATGCCCAATTAACCCCCGGTTGGCAGCCTGCCACCGAGCTTTATGCGTTTTTGATTCGGCAGTATTTGCAAATGGGAATGCGGGTGTTGGATGTCGGTTGTGGACGTGGCGGGGTATTTGAGCAACTTGGCGCGGCGGTTTCGTACCCGATTGGATTAGACCCGGATTGGCAGTCATTGGCGGAACACCGTCTGTTGGATTTGCCACGATTGGCCGCCACCGCCGACCATTTACCGCTGGAAAATGGCTGTCTGGATATGGTGTTGAGCAGTTGGGTATTGGAACATCTGCCCGACCCTGAGCATACTTTTCAAGAGACGGCGCGGGTGTTGAAGTCGGGGGGGTATTTTTTGTTCATTACCCCAAATGCAACCAGCCCAGCTGCATTGATCAATCGCGTACTGCGGCCTTTACAGCATCGGCTTGTGCCTAAACTCTATGGGCGGGAAGAAGCCGATACGTTTAAGGTGATGTATCGAGCCAATACACGGCGACAATTGCGGCGATTGGCAAAAACGGCAGGATTTGAGGTGGTAGCACTGCGGAGCATCAAAGACCCGACCTATTTCGCATTTCATCCGGTGCTGTTTCGACTCAGTGTGCTGTGGAGTCGGGCCGCGCCGCTGGGGATGGCGGAACATTTGGTGGGGGTGTATCGGAAGATTTGAGGAAAGCAGGGCGAGTCTGAGACATCGCCCCTACAAACCCTCGGCCTAAACATTTTCCTCGACGGGGAGGACGACCATAAAGGTGCTACCCTTGCCGACTTCGCTTTGGACTTCGACATGCCCGCCGTGTTTTTCCACAATGGCTTTGACGATGGCTAGGCCAAGCCCCATGCCCTCTTTGCGACGTTCTTCACCCGGGACACGATAGAAGCGATCAAAAATGTGGGGCAGGTGGTCGGGGGAAATGCCAATGCCGTTATCAGCGACCGAAACGGTGACAAAATTGCTGGCACGCGACACGGTGATATAGACAGATTTGCCTTTACCAGCATATTTGACGGCGTTGGTGATGAGGTTGGTAAATACACGCTCTAACCGATGCGCTTCACCCAAAATGGCTGGCAAATCCGGGCTGATGCTGATATGCAGGGCAACCTCGTGGGATTTGGCGCGTTCTTCGAGGCTTTCGGCAGTGGATTGCACCAAGTAGCCAATGTTGACGGGCTGCCGATCTAACAATGCCCCTGAATCAATCCATGTCATGTCGAGCAGGTCGTTTAGGAACAGATTAGCGCTACGAACCGCTAACTGCACACGATCCATAAATATCTGCTGTTGGGGGTTAATCGGGCCAACTTGGGTGGCGAGTTCGGCAAAACTCTTGATGGCTGAGATAGGCGCACGCAGGTCATGCACGACCATTGATAAGACATCGGTACGCAGTTGGTCGTGGGCATGAAATTCGGTCAAATCCTCGAAGGTGTAGATAACCCCACCCGACACGGCTGGTTTTAGGCGCACGCGGCAGAAAATATCATCAAACAAGACCCCTTCGTAAAAAGGCGCAGAAAAATCTAATAGAGCCAACGAATTTAGACCGTTCACCTCGATCAGCCGACTGCCCCTTAGCTCGGTCGAAATTTGAAAGAGAGATCGGGCGGTTGCGTTGATGTTTTTGATGTGCCCATTGTTATCACAAAAAATGGCGGCGATGCCAAATTCATCAAAAAGGGCAAGCGCATGGGTTGGATTATCTATCAATCGGATTCATCCTTGTGGGTGTGGCCCAATTTTTCATGCACTTCTTCAATCATTGGTGGTAGCTCGGTGAGGGTGAAGGCAAAACGGGTGCCGTGCCAACTCAAGAGCGAACCATCTATCAGGTAAATATGGCCTAGATGGGCGGCTGGAATATCGAGTTGATAAAGTTCTGCGGCATCGGTTTCTTGAAATAAGTACGGTTCATCGGGCAATAAAATAAGTTCGGGTTGGGCGGCGACAATTTCCTCTAGGGTGATGCGGGGATAGCGGGTATCACGTCCAGCGGCACGGCTGTCATCAGGTGCGGCTTCACCGAGATCAGCTTGGAGGGGAAATTGGCGCTCGCGTTCGGCAAAAACATTCTCTAGGCCAAAAATACGCAGGACATCATGGATGTAGGTCGCTTGGTTAAAGGTCATCCAAGGATCGCGCCAAATGGGGACAAAGGTGCGGATGGGTGGCTGATTGGACATTGCCAACCTGACCACATCCAATGTTTTTTCCATAATACGGACACGTTCGGAAAAGGTGGCGTCGTCAAAAATATCCATAAGTTCCCACAGTACATTGATGGCGTCTTGCACAGTACGCGGTTCGGTAATCCACAGGGGGATTCCGGCCTGCTGCAAGGCTTCGGCATCTTCCCGACGGTTTTCTTCCTGATTCATCAAGACAAGGTCGGGTTGAAGGGCTATGATTTTAGCAAGGTCGGGGTTTTTAGTCCCCCCTACTTTTGGGATATTGTTCACCCGGTCGGCGGGGCGGGTGCAATAATCGGTAATGCCGACCAGCCGATCACCCAAGTTGAGGTCGAACAGGGAGAGGGTTAGACTGGGGACAAGCGAAATCACCCGCTGGGGAACAAAGTCTACTGGGTTAGGCATTGACCATTCATAGGATTGATTGTCGCTCATCTACATTTCCCTTCTATTACATTCCCCTTCTATGGTTTATAACAACACCATCTGGTCGCGTTCCGGGCCGACGCTAATCATGGAAACTGGAATGCCGAGCAGTTGAGAAATGCGCTCGACATAACGACGGGCGTTGAGGGGCAAATCTTCCCAGCGCCGTACATTCATTATATCCTCTGACCAGCCGGGTAGGGTTTCGTAAATGGGGGTGACGGATTCCATCTCGAGCAGGCTGGCGGGCAGGTCATTCATTTGGCGATCCCCCACCTGATAGGCCGTACAAATTTTGAGCGATTCGAAGCCGCTTAAGACATCTAATTTGGTGACGACGAGTTCGGTTAGGCCGTTAACCTGAGTGGCATATCGCAGGGCCACCATATCGAGCCAACCGCAGCGGCGCGGACGGCCTGTGGTGGTGCCATATTCGTCCCATGGCTTATCGCCTGTGCCGCGCAAACGATCACCGAGTTCGTCATGCAGTTCGGTGGGCATGGGGCCAGCACCCACCCGCGTGCTAAAGGCTTTGGCGGCACCGACCACACGATTGACGGCAGTTGGGCCAAAACCTAAACCCGTTAATGCACCAGCGGCGGCGGGGGATGAACTGGTTACAAAAGGATAGTGGCCCAAATCTACATCGAGCAGTGTGCCCTGTGCACCTTCGCACAAAATACGCTGGCCGTTTTGCAGGGCGTGGTGCAGATAGGCGATGGTGTTGGTGATAAAGGGCTGAATTTGACGGGCGTATTCGACATATTCGGCGGCGATGGCGTGTGCGTCCAGTGGAGCGCGGTGATAGATGCCCTCTAGCACTTGATTGGTGGCGGCGATTTGGCGATGAATCTGGTCGGCAAACCCTTCGATGTCGTGCATGGCATGGGCTTGAATTCCCGAACGGCGCACTTTGTCCGTATAGGCCGGGCCGATGCCACGTCGGGTGGTGCCAATAGAATCACCAGCGAGGGCGTCCTCGCTTGCACCGTCTAACGCGATATGGGCCGGGGTGATGATGTGGGCGCGTTCGCTAATCAAGAGGCGGTCAGGGGTGACATGGATGCCACGATCGGCCAAATAGCTGAGTTCATCTAATAATTTTTTAGGATTAATGACCATGCCGTGACCCAAAATACAGATCACACCTTCGTTCAAAATGCCGGAGGGGATGAGGTGTAATTTGTAGAGGGTGTCGCCGAGGGTCACGCTGTGTCCGGCATTGTCGCCGCCTGCATAACGCGCCACAATATCGGAATCGCGGGCCAGCCAATCTACGACACGGCCCTTGCCCTCATCACCCCACTGCGCTCCCACCAAAATCGTAACTGGCATTTTGTCTCTCGCTTTGTTATTGACTGACTAATTTATTCGCCGCTGCGGGTCATGCCTTTGCCGAGGGAGACGACAATCCGTTTGTTGCCCCACACCTCGACCGCGCCCGTCGGCAAAAACGCAACCGCCGCCCCCTGTGTTAATCCGAGGCCATAGGTATCAGGGTATTCGGCGAGGAAGCGGTGCATCAAATCGGCCTGCTGCTCGTCATAGTTGGGTAGGACGAGGGCTTGTTCTAGCCAATTAAACCCACGCTGGCTTTCCTGCCCATCCAAAATAGCGTAACCCATCATGGCCGCACCCGCGCCGATGCCAAAAATGGTCGCGCCGACCTCATAGGCTTGACGAATGCCCGCCATCGCTGCGCCTGTCAATGCTGAACGCAAGGCTTCGAGGTTGGGGCCGTCGCCCAGAATAATAATCCCGGCTTCGCTTAACTGCTGCATGACAAATTCGGGGTCTTCGGCGGCGACATCCATCAGATAGCCGGTGCGACCGCCGAGTTCATTGGCCCACGCCAGAAAATTGTCGGCGTCTTCGACATCGCTGGCAGCCCAAATGTACGCAAGTGGGCCTTCCGACACGGTGCGGGCCAATACTTCGCCCAAAATCTCGACGGCATCTGGCGTGCGGGCATCACCGCCACCCGCCAGCACCAGCCAGCCTTCGCCTTCACGCCACCGAAAAATACTCGATTGAGGCATCCCGTTACTTCGCTCTTTCTCTTTTTGCTGGGCGATTTTTTCCGCTGTTTCTAACTTACCGGGGGGCAGAAATTTTTCAAGGCGTGTACCTTTCATCTGGCGCAACAGGAACAAATCCCAATCGCCATCGGGGACTTCTTCGAGGGTCAGGCGCTTGACCATGTCATCGTTCCCCATATAGGCCCACGCCGAAATCGCTGCCCCGGCCTCGGTCTCAACAATAATGAGTTCGCGCCGAAACATACAGTCGTCAGGATGTCGCGGGTCAAACCCCTCCATCCGATCCAACTCGCCCAACAGATCATAATAGAAGCGGGGATGGAGAATCATCAATTCCCCCCGCACCGTTTTGGTGCCGGAGGTCATGACGGGATGTGACCGCATTGAAAACAAGGTCATGCTATGGGCGGAGGCAGGTTGCTCGTAGACCGTGCGCCCCCGTAAAAACACATAATTTTCTTGGCTGTGCCGGAGCGTGCCATAGAAAAAAAAAGGATATTGCTCTGAACTATTGGCCGGGTATGACATAATCCGCTACGGCTGCCGTTAATAGGGAAGCGCCGATGACCAGTGCTTCTTCATCTACATCAAAACGGGGGTGATGATGGGGATAGTCTAATCCCCGGCTGGCGTTGGCCGACCCCACAAAAAAATATACGCCGGGAGCACGCTCTAAGAAAAAACCCATATCTTCAGCGCCCATTGTCCGCACATCGTCCACAATTTCAAGCGAGTTGTCAATTTGCCCAAAGCCGTGTCGTAGGCGTGCACCAATAGCCAAATCATTGACTAAAGGTGGGGTTTTTTCGAAAAATTCAAGGCGGGCGGTACAGTCCATTGCATGGGCAATTCCGCTGGCGATGGCTTCAAAACGGGCCATAATGAGGTCACGAATTTCATTTTTATAACTGCGAAGCGTGCCGTTGATTTCGACCTCGGACGGGATGACATTAAAGGCATCCCCAGCACGAATCATGGTACAGGACAGCACGCCGGCATCCAAGGGCGGCACATTGCGGCTGACAATGGATTGGGCGGCGGTGATAATTTGGGCGGCGGCAAGAATCGGGTCATGGGTTTGATGCGGTGATGCGCCATGCCCACCCTTGCCCTCAATCCTCAAACGGAAATTATCGGCGGAGGCCATCGCCGGGCCAGCGGTCACAGCCACGCGACCCACAGGCATGTCGTTCCAGAGATGCAGGCCAAGCGAGACATCGGGTTTTAGCCCTTCTAGCACGCCGTCATCAATCATGGCCTTTGCACCAGCGGCAATTTCTTCGGCGGGTTGAAAGACAAATTTGATCGCGCCGTGCATCTGGTCACGACGACCCGCTAGAATCGTGGCAACACTCAGTGCGATGGCGGTATGCCCATCATGCCCACAAGCGTGCATCCGATTGGCAGTCTGCGATTTGTAGGGTACATCATTTTCTTCTTGGACAGGGAGGGCGTCCATATCAGCACGGACGAGGACGGTTGGGCCACTGCCTGTGCCTTCCAAAATACCAACTACGCCCGTCTTGCCGACGCCATATTGGACTTCGAGGCCCAATTCGGTCAGGACTTCAGCGACTTTTTGCGACGTGCGGACTTCCTCAAAGGCGATTTCGGGGTGCTGATGGAAATCCCGCCGCCATGCGACGAGTTGTTCACGTAGGTTTTCGACTTCGTTCCGATATGACCGCAACCTATATCTCCCTCCAATGATTTTGTTTAGCTTTGATGATTATAACAGTCTTGCTCAGCGAAACAGCAAAACCAGTAGAATCACCCCACCATAAATAACCCACATCGAAATATGGATAATCCAAGCCAATTTAGGCAGGCGAATGCCGAGTATCGCTAGGTAAAACAAGAGGCTATAAAACGGAATATAGGGCACGAAAAAAAACCATGCCAAGATACTGAATACGGGATCGCGTCGTTTGATCGCTCGCCACGCAATCGCAAGGCCAATCAGGATGGAAAGCGGCATGGGTAGAAGGTCAAACGGGGCAAGGTTAAACTGACCAATATACTCATCGGTCAATGTATAGCGTTCGAGGGCTTGCATCATCCCGTCGGGCCAGCCGGGCCACGCGATAAAGGACAACGCGATAACCATTAGCGCGACCATACCCGCCATTATCAATTTGGGGGGGGAATAACTCATCCAGACCCCAAGCGCCACTTGAGGTTTCGTGAGCAAAAATGGCCCACTAAAAATGGCTGGAACCAATAACCCAAGACAAGTAATCCACTCAATATTGAGTTCAATGGCGTTGTCGAGGGCGATAAAGGAAGTTAATGCCATCACGACGACCCGAGTGTTGCCGCCATAGCGAAAAACCACCAACGTTAAACTTACAAAATAGAGGATGAGTTGGAGCAATACCGCAAGGCTTAGGGAGAACCAGCCAAAGGGAATTAGAAAAACCCCCGTCCAAGGAACATACACAAAACGCGGAACGCTGTAGGGATTGCTAAGATGATGGGGCACCTGCGTAAAATCGCTGGATTGATCGGCCCAAACTGGAATGGTATTGGTTGGTTTAATGAGCAAAAACACAATGAGCCACCAAAACACTGCCAAGCCAATCGCTATCATCAGGGCGGAAGTAAGGCCCGAACGAGTGCTATAGGCTGTGATACGCAGTACATTCTCACGAACACGATGGGAAGCCGCCAGAGGGATAGACATAGACAAAAGTTAGTCTAACAGCATTAGCCGGAAATATTCGGCATAACGGGGTAGTTGGGGCGTCGAAAGCGACAAATCCAACTGTTTTTCCAAACGGGCTTTGAGTCCATCAAAATCTTTGACTTGGCTGCGATGTTCACGCAGGGCATTTAATTTTTGTGTTTGGAAGTGGGTGGTCTCAATCCGCAGATTCGGTTCGGTGGGCAGGGCTAGATAGAGATAACGGGCGATATGCGGCTCAAGACCCTCGTCATAGAGCAGTTCGGGAAAATTAAGGTGGTCACGGGCAGCAGGATAGACCGCGTTCATGACCTCGGTTGCAACCACCCAATGATCGGGGTGATTGAGACGACGATTGCCACGCCAACGGGTCATCGGGTCACTGCTTAGAACGGTGTCGGGTTGCTTCAGGCGAATCATCCGCACGATGGCCCGCCGCATGGTGAGAGTGGGTTCTAATTCACCATCTGGCATCCGCTGGAAAATAACATTTTGAAACCCCAATTGGGCGGCAGCGGCACGAGTTTCAGCCTCGCGGGTGGCAACTAATTGCGCGGGAGGTATCTGGCGATCCCCGGTGCCTTTGTCGCCGCTGGTTAATAAATAGAGGGTGATGTGGGCACCCTCCGAAGCCCAACGCGCTAACGTGCCACCGGAGAAAAATTCGGCGTCATCCGGGTGGGCAAAAATCGCCAATACCCGTTTGGGAATGGGGTATTGGCTGGCGATGGTCGTCATGATTGGCTATCCCCTTTGGGCGGTTGATTGGGATTGCGATTGCCGCCACGACGACGGTTACGATTGCGGCTATGCCCGGAACTCTGACCCTGCTTGTCTTTATTTGGCTGGCCCTCGGCACGCGCTTGACCTTGACCCGACGCCGGTGTGGACGCGGACGCATTGCTTGAAGCGGCATTTTGTTGGGGTTTGCCTTGACCTGAGCCACTGTGACGGGGACGACGGTCACGATGGGGGCGCGACTCACGGGCAGGACGTGGTTCGGGTAGATGGACGGCTTCACCGCCCATTTCATCTTCATCCTCATCAGGTGGCGGGGTGCGGCGCGGCGGATGGGCCAGTTCTAAGGCGGCGGCAAGGTCACCTGTGGAAGATTTGGGACGACGAGCGCCACAATCACAGCCACCGCCTTCATTTTTGGTGCAGCCCTGTTCAGCTTTGGATTTGAGGGCGCGAAATTCATCCAGTGGGATAAGTTCTTCGCGGGTGACAAAACGATCCAGTTGATCTTCACCATCGAAGCGCACCGAAACACCATCACGGAGGGGGAACACCTCTAGGACGCGGCCTTCACCAAAGGGCGTGCCGACCAGCTTATTTTTCTTGGGAAGCTGTTTACGGGCTTCGACATACTGCTCATATTCGTAGATTAGGCAGCAGCGCAAACGACCACACATGCCCGTAATTTCGGTGGGGGTCAAGGGGACGCCCTGTGCTTTTGCCATCTTGATTGAGATGGGGCTAAATTCGGTTAGGAAGGTGCTGCAACAACGCGGGCCACCACACGCGCCCTGCCCGCCTAAAATACGGGCGACATCGCGGGGGCCGATTTGACGAAATTCGATACTGGCCCGCAATTTTTTCTGGAGTTCTGAACGCAGCCGACCGCCACTAAAGGGCGCTTCGCTGGAATAGAGAATCCCAACATTGGTGCCGTCAAAGCTATATTCGGCAGCGACAAATTTGACTTCTTCAAAACCGCTGATTTGGGAGGCCAATTCACGGCAGTCAATCAGGGCCGCCACTTCTTTGGACTGTAACTGCTGTTTAATGAGCAAATCACGCGGGGTGGCGGGGCGCAAAATAGGCTTATAGGCCCGTTTGTTATCTTCACGCTCCACAAATCCCATGATTTGACCGATTTGCTGACCCCGTACCGTTTCGACGATAACATAATCGCTATTACGGACATCAGGAAAATCGGCGTAATCAAAGTGATAGAGTTTGCCCAGCTTTTGAAAACGCACCCCGACCACATGGGTCGAAGGGTGTGCAACGACTATTTGAATAAACTGCTCTGGTGCAGCCGACATTGTATTAAACCTTTACATCCATGACAGAGTCTTTTGTGCAACATCCTCTATGGTAGACAACAATCACAGGCGGTGCAATAGACCGCGTGTTTTTAGTTACCGGGATGATAGTCTTTTAGAATTGATCCGCCGATGAATTCACGCATGAGCGAGTTATCGGGGACAAATTCAGCATCCATCTCACGCACCCAACGCAAAAATGACAACAACCGATGGGCCTCGACGCGCAAAATGCTGTCGGGATTGACCCGCAACAACAATGGCTCGGCAAGGGGGCGGAGAACCGATAATTCATAGACCAGCGCCGAGTTAAACATGACATCGGCGTTTTCTTGATAGGGAAAAATATTGCGTTTCTCACCGCGTCGAACACTTTGCCAGCGGGCCAAGGTATCTTCGGCGGTGTAATTACGGGTGGCGGCATCACGCACAATGCGGCGCAGCAGGCGAATATCGGTGGTCGGCACACGGTTGTGGCGGTCAATATTCAGTTGGGTTAGCGCCGAGACGTAAATGCGATAGGTGTTTTCGGCGGGCACTTCGGGTGTTAGGTTGGGGTTCATGCCATGAATCCCTTCCAAGATAATGATGTGTTCCTGCGAAAGCTGAACGGTTGGGCCATCTTGACCTGTCCCAGTGTAAAAACTGAACACAGGCAGCAGGGTGGGTCGGCCCGAAATCAAATTGAGCAGGTCGCGGTTTAGGCGCTCAACATTGAGGGCGTGCAAATCTTCAAAGTCCAGTTCGCCGGATTCGTCTAGCGGGGTCAGGTCACGGTCAACAAAATAGTTGTCCATTTCGAGGGTGAAGGGTTTGAGGCCGTGTGTCATTAGCTGAATGGCGAGGCGTTTGGAAAAAGTAGTTTTGCCGGACGAGGACGGGCCAGCAATCAACACGACCCGCACGCCGTGATGATGGCGTTCGGCAACCGTTGCGGCAATGGCAGCGATATTGCGCTCATGTAGGGCTTCATTTACCAAGACCAGTTCGCGGGTTCGGCCTTTTTGCAGGGCTTCATTAAGCTGACCAACATCTTCGACCCCCATCAGTTCGAGCCATTCGCCTGTCTGATGAAAGACCTCGGCCATTTTGGGCGAATCCACATAGCGTGGCATTTCACCCAGTTTTTCGCGGACGGGATACATGAGGGCAAACCCGTCGCCATAGGGCATCAGGTCAAACCATTTGAGGCTGCCCGTTGAAGGGGCCATATAGCCAAAAAAGTAATCCACGTAGCCGCGCAGTTCATAGATGCTGAGATAATCTTCTTCGCGGATGGTCAGCAGGCGCAATTTGTCGGCATCGTTACGGGCTTCGAAAATGGCCTTCGCTTCACTGAGGGGTATGTTTTGGCGGATGATGGGATCATCGGCCTGTGCGATTTCGTGCATTTTGGCTTTGATCGCCGCCAATTCCGCCGGGGTCAACTTTTGGTGATTGACCATGTGGCAGAAATACGCCCCACTCGGCAGGGAGTGGTCAATGGCGACCTGTGCGCCGGGGAAACATTCGGCAATCGCCACCACCAGCAAAAATGAGAGGGTGCGGCGATAAATGCGACTGCCATCGCTGTGGCGCAGGGTAATGGGCTGCACGGTCACATCGCGGGTGACAGGCACCGTCAGTTCGCGCAGGCGATTTTCGACGACCGCCGCGATAGCACGATCTTCGGTGGGCAGGTTTTGTTCGTCCGCCCACGCGGCAAAAAACTCTAATAAGGGTGTTCCCAACGGGCCTTCATAGATGACCTTTGGGTCACCATTGCCGTTGCCATTAAAAACGACTTGGACTCGTTCACGCGGGGAGGCGGGGTGTATTGTTTTGATGGATTGTTGTACAGCCATGAGCAATTCCTAACTTAGCGTTTACCATCCGGTGCATTTGCACCTCTAGCAAGTCCACACAAGATGTGGAAGAATAATCGTACCTGTTTTAGCTACCTAAATGCAAGATGCTTGAGATGTACCTAAAATCACTCTTTTTTCGCATCATCATCACTATTCTCATCATAGGCACTCTTTTTGGCACGTCCTATTCCAAACTTTGGGCGCAGGACGGGGGACAGGGCAAGCCGCCGGATGGCAATTCGACGATTCATGTGGTGCAGCGGGGCGAAAATCTATTCCGCATCGCCCAACAATATGGCACGACGGTAGAGGCGATTGCCCAAGCCAACGGTATCAGCGACACACGGTTTATCGAGGTGGGGCAACGGCTACTCATTCCCAATGTGCAGGTCAGCACGCCGGGGGTCAATACGACGTATGTAGTACAACCGGGGGAAAGCCTGCGGACCATCGCGCTGAAATATCACAGCACCCTCGATAGCCTTGCTATGATGAATGACATCACCCAGCCAACGACCTTATATGCAGGGCAAACGATTACGGTGCGGCAGGGGTCGGATGGTACAGAGCCGCTGACCGATGCGGGCCTGTATGTGGTGCAATCCGGTGATACCATCTATCGGTTAGCCGCGAAATTCGGGGTTTCGATTCGAGACATTGCCGCCGCCAACGAATGGTCATCTTTTAGCAAACCGCTGTGGCCGGGTGAATGGATTGTCATTCCGAATCGGCCTGACGCAGGGCCATTTGTTGAACTGCCCGCTTATCTATCCGATTTCCATATCCAGACCGTTCCGGCGAAACAGGGCGAAAGCATCGGATTACGATTTTCGCTGCGCCAGCCGATGCAGGTGACGGGCACATTTATTGATCGCCCGATTAGCCTTGCGGCGGACGATGCCAACACGCCCTCGCTTCATATGGGGGGGGTTATCGGAATACACTCGTTTACAACGCCGGGGGTGTATCCGCTGACGTTGACGTTTACGGATGTCAACGGCGTCACCTCGACCTATCAGGTGCGGGTGAGTGTGTTGGATGGCGGGTATGGGCAGGAAAATATTGATGTACCCACCGAACGGCAAGATTTATTGGACAGCGCGACGGTGCAAAGTGAACTGGATAAGGTCATTGCGGTGGTATCTGGCAACAGCCCCACGCGCTATTTTGATGAGTTGTTAGCCCTACCTGCGCCGGGGGCGGTGACGTCTGGGTATGGCACACGCCGCACCTATGCAGGCACGACGGGACTCAGTTTTCACGGGGGGGCGGATTTTGGTGGCGCGGTCGGCACACCGATTTTTGCACCCGCCGGGGGGGTAGTGGTGCTGGCGGAACAACTCGACGTGCGTGGCAAGGCGGTGATTATTGATCACGGTTGGGGGGTGTATACGGGCTATTGGCATCTCTCGGAAATCTTTGTAGAGGTCGGGCAGACGATCAACAAAGGGCTACCGATTGGGGCATTGGGCAATACTGGACTTTCGACCGGGGCGCATTTACATTGGGAGATGTGGGTCGGCGGTGTACAGGTCAATCCGATTCAATGGGCACAGCAAACCTTTCCATAGGCTTAATTCCAAGCCCTTTTACCTTGCGATTTAAACTCCCCACCCGCTATAATGAAAAGTTGGCAGTTAGCGGAGCGTTAATTTTTTTACACTGAGAGGTATACAATCACTATGGGATCGCGCACAGTCATGTTACGACCCACTGAAAGCGAAGCGTATTGGACGGACGATTTCCAAGTGACGGGTGACGACATCGAATATCTGTTTAACCTTTTCCTCGACACTGAAACCCCCCTCAGCCTACGCGACCTGACAGTCAAACTCATCGAATTTCGACTTGCCCAAGAACAACATCGGATTGAACGGCAGATTCAACAGGGCGATATTTTTCAGCCCAAAAAGAGTTATGCGGTTGGTCAGCGGGTTGTTTTTTCGGCGTTGGATTTCCATATCGGCGAGGTCATCAGCAAACGCACCGGCAATAATCCGGATTACGGCAGTTTTGAAGTCATTAAAGTCAAATTTGATGACGGCGTCATTCGAGAATTTGCCAGCGATTTGACGACGGCGCATATCTTGAACATGGATGACGAAAATCCATTGCCCTCGGCCCAAGATCCCAACAATATCTTGCGTCAACAGGGTCGGGCGATTGCGAAAAAACTTAAGACCCGTTTTGCCGAAGAAGAAGATTTGGTCTATCTGGGCGGGCGCTGGTTCTTAAAATCGCTGCTGGCGGATGTAGAAATCGGGCATTTGCATTTGGCGGAGGCGGTGCTGTTTACCTTAAATGGCGGGCCACTGACCACCGAGGGGATTTATGAGCAGATCAAAGAGGTGTGGAAAGATGGCAATGTGAATCCACGCCTGCGGATATTCTCGCTGGATTATGCGCTGCAACGTGACCCGCGTTTTGATGAAGTTGGGCCAGCCGGACAGGTGTTGTGGTTCTTACATGATATGGAACCAGACGCCGTTAAAAAAGTCCCCCTACCCCTGCAATATGAACCGATCCCCTACACCAATGCCCATATCAGCGATGAAATGTACGAAACCATCCTAGACATTGACGACGAGCTTTCGCCGATTGAATTTGAGGACGAGAACGAGGACGAGGACGAGGTTGAAATCACACTGACCTATCCGTATCGTCGCACCGGAACACTGCCCCTGACCGCCCGCTTGCAGCATCTTTTCCCCACCGCATTTGAAACCACCCGTATCAAGACCACACTGGTTGATGAACAAACAGGTGAAGAAATCCCCGGCTGGGTGGTGCGCGAACAGGGCTATGTGTATGGCCTAGAAGAATTCTATCGGAAGTATCAAATTCCAATTGGGGCCTATGTGACCGTGCGGCGGCATGAAGACCCTAGCAAGCTGGTTATTGATTTCCGCAACCGTCGCCCCCGGACTGAAAATATTCGGTTGGCGCGACCTGAAGGCAATCTGCTGAAATTTGAGAATCACAAGCGATCCATCGGGGCGGAATATGATGATCTGATGATTTTTGGCATTGAAGACCTTGCCGGGTTGGATGTGCTGTGGCAACGCTATCGCCAAACGCCGATTGCCGAGATTATGAAACGACTGATTCCGGAGTTGGCACGCCTGTCACCACAACAAAGCGTCCACCTGAAAACCCTGTACAGCGCGGTCAATTTGCTCCGCCGCTGTCCGCCCAGTCCTATTTTTGCCACACTGGTCGAAAATCCTGATTTTGCCCATGTCGCTGGCCCTTATTGGCGTCTGGCTTAAACGCACCTGTCACCAAGGAGAATGGCCCATGACAAATATAGCGGATGGTCGAACCCGCAGTATCAAACCCACCCTTGATACCCCTTTTCATATTGATTATCAGTGGTGGGAAAATGAATCACAAGATTTACGGTCGTATCTGGTCAGCCTGCTCCCCGAAGATCGCCGAGCCATTGTAACTGAACAAGCGGAACTGTCCGAAATTGATGTGATTGACCCAAATACCGCTGAGATTCGCAAGATTGACCCATTTGAACAGGCGCTGCGCGAAACCGAGATTGATTTTAACGAAACCTCGCTGGTAGATGCCGTGTTCCAACTCTTTTTGAAAAATGGCAATAAACCCCTGACCCCCAACGAATTGGGCGAGTTGTCGGGCCGTCCGCCGATGACAATTTTGCGAACGCTGGCAGGGACACGCATCTATCGCGGTTTGCGCCCTATCATTGAATAAATTGAATAAGTAAGCATCCCCACCCCTAGCCCCTCCCCACTGAGTGGAGAGGGGAAATGAATCAATTTCCTTCAATTATGTGGACTGGAACGGCAGCCCGTCTGATGATAGAATAGAAACAATGTTGCCCCTGTAGCTCAGGGGATAGAGCGACGGTCTTCTAAACCGCAGGTCGGGAGTTCGAATCTCTCCAGGGGCGTATCACAAAACAACCAACCGCATTCCAGCGGTTTTTTGTTTTATGGGTGGGCTATTCCTCAAATTTGAGTTGGTCGCCGATGGTTACCCGTTCCAAGATTGAAGGGCGGGCTTCGATAAAATATTGGGCAGGGGCTTTGGGGGCGTAATAGGGTCGCCAAGGCTTCGCCAATTTGGCATCTACCACCTTGAGATTTTCATCTAGCCAGACCACGCCGATTGAGAAAAACACAAACAGCATATGAATGGTGGTGTTGGTTTTGCTGGGGGTGCGATAGACAAAAATTAGGCCTTCATCTTCGGGTAGACCGGGGCGCAACATTAGGCCGCGAAAATGATCCCAACTATTGGCGTACCAGTGGCCTTTGGCAAGGGCAACAGCATTACGGGTGAGATTGTGTACAGTACGAATCCGGGCCATGATTTCTAATCCCCACAAATAAAAAAGGGCGATCCGCAAATCGCCCTAGTAGACAAATTTCAGCACGCCGCAAATTTAGCGTGGGATAATCAGCCGCTGGCCCACAAAAATCTGATTAGGGTTATAGAGGCCGTTCGCCTGTGCGATGCGATCCCATGTCAGGTTATAGCGCAGGCCGATGCGGAAAATATTCTCACCGGGTTGCACCAGATGCACGACGTAATTGGTGTAGCTTCCACCCGTACCATAAATCGGTTGGGCCGGGACGGGCTGTTGACCGCCGGTGCTGCCACCCACGCAGGTCGCGCCCGCGCCGGGGATTCGTAATTGCTGACCGACATAAATGGAGTGGGGATTCAAAATGCCGTTGCATTGGGCAATCGTACTGGCGGTCATGTTGTAACGCAGGCCGATACGGAATAGGGTATCACCTGCCTGCACGACATAAATGCCATTGACCAATGAGCCTTCACCACCACCGGGGGCAACCGTCGCAATCGGGGTGACGGGTACGGGATTTACGGGCTGACCCTGACCAGATGGCACAGGGATAATCAGACGCTGACCGACGTAAATCAGACCGCTGTAGGCAAGGCCGTTGGCCTGTGTAATGGCATCCACCGAACTCGCATAACGGGTCGCCAGATCAATGACCGTATCGCCTGCTACGACCACATATTCAAGTTGATTGGGGAAGGTGGCCTGATAGGGCGGCGTTGGCGTCACACTGGCGGGAGTCGTTGGGACAACCGTAATGGTGACGGGGGTCGTTGGGGCGGGGGTCGTCGGGATAGGTGTTATCGTCACGAGTGTTGTTGGGGCAGGTGTTGTCGGCGCGGGAGTGGTAGGCGCTGGCGTCGTGGGAGCAGGGGTGGTGGGAGTCACGGGAACAGAACCCGTTGAAACCAACGAAGCCTTATCCACATAAATGTTATTGACGCCAACCGCACCGGATACTGTACTGCGGACATACACGGTAACGGATGTCCCAAGCGACAAGGTGCTAATCGTGATTTCACGATATTCGTCATAAAATTCGACAGGTGTTGACCAGACAATCGCGCTGCTGGTGGGGTCGGTGCCGCCATTGGGATCAATGCCGACGCTGGCCTTTACCCCTTGGGGCTGGATAGATTCATTGGGGTCTTCAAACGTAGCAGACGACCACACATAAATGTTGGCGGCGAAGCGCAAATTTTCACCGGCGGCGACAGGCACACGCTGGAAAACCCCGCCATCATGGGTGGCAAAAAACGTATTATATTCTTGGGCCGCCGAGCCACTGAGCACCCGGTTGGTCGGCGCGGGTTGATAATCCGGCTCCAAATTGACCGAAGAATCGGCACCAGCTGGGGGTGGCAGATGCCAGGGCTGCCAGCTTGGGGCAACCTGCTTGGTGCTGTCCCCGCCAATGGCGACATAATTGCCTTCAAAATCAGGATTTTGGAGTAATTCTTGGCCTTGCTGGGCTAAGGCAGGCATGGAATTTGGAATGAGTATGCCGACAAGTACAAGAGCAATGATTAAAACAAATGTGGTAAAACGGACTGACAGCATGTGAGTCCCCTTAAACTGTATAGGCAGATCTATTTTATTGTGCAATCCTTAGACAATTTATGCAAGCACGCTATTAGTCGAGCCGCCCAACATCACGCAGCACTTCTTCAACACTTGCCATCAAGACCTTTGGGCCAAAGGGCTTGGTTACATAAGCATTTACTTTGGCGATATGCAGACCCAACACGCGGTCAATACTTTGCGCCTTGGCCGTCACAATAATCACGGGCGTGTCTTTCATTGACTCGCGGTTTTTCATTTGCTGATAGACTTCCCAACCGTCCATGTCTGGCATCATCAAATCTAGCAGCACAAGATCGGGCTTGACGTCTTCAATCAATTGAAGCCCTTCTCGACCACCACTCGCGCCAAACACCTTAAAAATCGGCTGGTCTGGTCGGGCATCCTTGTCACGCCGAGTCAATACCAACCGGACAAGATCAATCATCTCCGGTTCGTCTTCAATATATACAACCTGAATCGTGTCCACTTCAGACGACATAGCTCTGGCGCAAAAATTGCGTCCTTTCATCTGGTCAAAAGGGCCTTAATGCTTTCCGTAGTCTACCACAGGCAAGACTTGATAGCCAACATGTTTTCGCGTGTTGTGGCATTCTAACCTTTTATTAACGCTTTTCACACATCGGTCAACATCTTGCGGCGGCTTGACCACCATGCACCACCCAACACCACCCCTATCAAAATTCCCCCTGCGCCAAACAAACCACCTGCCCACTTGAGGGCGACCGGCTGATAGGAAAATTTGACCGTATGCTCACCAGATGGCACACACACGGCGCGGGTCACATCGTTGGCACGCAGCAGATCGGCGGGTTTGCCATCTACCGTCACTTGCCAATCATCGTCGTATTGATCGGTCAGCACTAACAACCCCGGCCCGTCGCTGGTCAATTGGAGGGTGACTTGGTTGGGGGCATAGTCGGTCATGGTGGCTGTACCGCCCTGCCCTGAAATTTCACAGCCGGGGTCGGTATCGAGCAAGACGACATCCCCGCGATCGACCTCGCCATTCATGATGCGGTCGCGCACGGCGGCGGGGTCGGGTTCGATTTCGTAACGCTCAACCAGATAGGCACGCGGGAGGGCATAGGGATTTTCATAAAACCAGAAGTCGCCGGATTCGGATTGCCCGATATTTTCAAAATAGGCGGTGCTGCCAAAACCATAATTTTCGATGGGTGTGCCAGAGAGGACATAACGCACGCCAAAAATGCGATTGGTGGCGCTGCCGGGGTCTAAAATATATTGGCCGGTGCGTTCGGTGAGGCGCGTCCATTCTAGCGGGGCAATGGGGTCATAACCCTGCGGGGATTGGTAGCCCGTCCAGCTTGCGCCATTGGGGATGCCGGGGGGCGGGGACATTTGCATGACCCGACCATTATCAGCGGACACCCCTTTTGGCACGATGCGTTCGGCGGCCTGCCAGATGGGGGATAATTGGAGGCGGTCGGTTTCAATCAACGATTGGGTGGCCCACCCGACGGCAAGACTGTTGACACACATCAGCAGCAGTAAGCCAACCACCGAGGAATGACGCCAATCTAAACCCCATGCCCACGCCACCCCACCTGCCAAAATCAGAAAAGAGACGGTAGCCGCCAGTTGAATGGCGCGGTATTCAGCACGCTGGTCGGCAAGGTCATTGGGGTAATTTCTTAGGGCCAAAACCATGCCCCAGACCCACAACCCAATAATCGCGGCGGGGAGGACATAATGGGTTAAAGGGCGCAAGAGACGACGGCGTTCGGCTAGATCACGCTGGCAAATTTCAGTCAGGGTGATCGCCATAATCCCCGCCAAGCCGATGGAGGTTAGGAATAAAAAGCGACCCGGCGCACGGAAATCTCGGGAAGGGGGGATGATTTCATACAGCAGGCGATAGAGGAGACCGTCCTTGCCCAGACTCAATATCACGCCCAACAGGGCTAGGGTGGCAAATAACCAGACTTCGCGGCGACGGGTGCGCCAAATCAGTGGCAAACACAATAGCGGCAGAACCCCGACATAGGCGGTCATTTCTTCGTAAAAGGGTTCACCCCAATAGGCCGGGTCGCCAGCGGGTTCGCCAAACCAATCGGGAATGACCAAGCCGAATAATTGAGCGGGGGGGACGGCGTGTTGATTGGCAAAAGTGAGGCTATCCGATTCGCCGCCACGCTGCGTTTTATGGCTATAGTCCCATGCAGGCAACCACATCACCGCACTGAGCAAGCCACCGATCAACCCCATCAATAGCAATTGGCGCAGGCGGGGGACTAATTTTTCAAGCGTGAAAGGACGGCCACTGCCTAAGCCCAAATATTCATATAACCACTGGACGCTTAACCCAATGCCCATGATATAGGCCATTTGGGGATGACCGCCTAAGACCGCCAACGCCAATGCCACCCCGCCGGGAATAGCCCAAATGGGTCGGCGTTTTATCAAGGCCAATCGCAAACCCGCCATGACCATTGGAAACCATGCCATTGTCAACAAAACGGCATAATGCCCCGCATAAATACGGGCTGATGGAAAACCGCCAAAAGCCACCGCGATGCCAGCACCGAGGGCCGCGATAGGGTGAGCGCCATAGAGCCTAAACAAATAATTTGTGCCGAGCGCCAGCCAAAAAATATGCAGGGCCACCAATAGGCCCACCCCACGATAGATGGCATCCCCATCAAACAAAAGCAGTAGCCAATTGGGGGGATAAAATAGGCCGTACTGCGGATTGCCGACGACACTGTAGCCTAGAAATTGGTGGGGATTCCAGAGGGGAAGCGTGCCCGTAGCGTGAATGGTGCGTACCACAAATTGCATCAAGGGGTAATGCAGTTGGCGAAAATCGCTGCCCGCCAAGCCATACCCGGATGAAACAAACACCACATCTTTAAACAAGGCCAGCGTCAACACAAATAAGATGGTAGGGGCAAACCAGTGGCGCTGATAGATGGGGGCTTTCATGGGGGGCATATCCTCACATGGGTGCAATTAATGGGTGGGATTGTACCCCCGCAACTCGATACGCAACAAAGCGTCTGGTTTGGGTGTTTCCCATCCGCTATAATCGGCCTCCGGTCTTCAATCACTATTATGGAGTTCACCCTTTCATGCAAATTCTGGTCACAGGGGCACGGGGACAGCTTGGCAAACTGCTCGTTGAACGGTTAGGTCAGGCCCACACCGTCACCGGAATTGATATTCAGGAACTCGACCTCACCAATCGTGTAGAAACGCAGCGATTTATCAGTGACCTTCAGCCAGAATTGGTGATTCACTGCGCGGCATTAACGAACGTGGATTTTTGCGCGGAACACCCCGACGCGGCGCTGACGGTCAATGGTTACGGTACACAGCACGTCGCGCTAGGCTGCCAAGCGGCAGGGGCGGCGCTGGTGCATATCAGCACAAATGAGGTATTTGATGGCACCAACACGGGGGTCTATTTGGAATATGACCGAACCCACCCCGCCGGAAATGCCTATGCCTATAGCAAATGGGTGGCGGAACAAATGGTGCGTGACCTTGTACCGCGCCACATGATCGTGCGGTTTTCGTGGCTGTTTGCACACGGTGGCAAAAATTTCATCCATGCCATTTTGAATCGGGCAGCATCCGGTCAACCGATGCGGGTTGTGACGAATGAAGTGGCAGTGCCAACCTATGCCCATGATGTGGCGGTGGCGCTGGAAAAACTCATCGCTACTCAGCATTATGGCATTTATCATCTGGTCAATGAGGGTCGGGCCTCGCGCTGGACGTTCGCCCGCCATATTTTGGATTTGGCTGGGTATCAAGATACACCGATTGAAAAAATCACGGTGGCGGAATATCCACGCCCCTCACGTCCCCCCGAATATTCGGTGCTGCGAAATTTTGCGGCGGCACGGTTGGGGATTCAATTGCGGTCATGGCAGGATGCGGTGGCAGCGTTTTTGGATACTGAAGGGCTATTGGCGAAATAGCGCATGGCAGATCAAGCGGGCGACTTTATCCACCCCCCGGTTAATGGGCGGCTCTCCATTATCATTCCCAACTGGGATGGCAAACACCATCTAGAAACCTGTTTGCCATCACTGGCGACCCAAACCTACCCCGATATTGAAGTAATTATCGCCGACAATGCCTCGACGGACGGCACACAGGCGTATGTACAGGAACATTTTCCGCAATTTATCATTGAACAACTGCCGGAAAATCGCGGGTTTACTGGGGCGTGTAATGCGGGGATGTGCAGGGCAACAGGCGAATTTGTGGCCCTGCTGAACAACGACACAGAAGTTGACCCCCATTGGGCAGCGGAGGTTGTCGCGGCACTGGGGCGACACCCCGAAGCGGGATTTATAGCGTCTAAGATGCTGCTGTTTGATAAGCGCGATACCTTCCATACGGCGGGTGATTTTTATCGGGTGGATGGGCAACCGGGGAATCGCGGGGTGTGGCAGCAAGATACGGGCCAATATGAAACCGAAGATTATGTTTTTTCGGCGTGCGGCGGGTCAAGTGTGTATCGGCGCAGCATGTTGGAAAAAATCGGCCTGCTGGATGATGATTTTTTCTTCTCGCTGGAAGATGTGGATTTGGCGTGGCGGGCGCAATTACAGGGGTATCGCTGTGTCTATACCCCACGCGCCATTGTTTACCATCGCCTGTCGGCCAGCGGGGGGGGCGTGACGGCCAGCTTTCACGACGGACGCAATACGCTTTATGTACTCATCAAAAACTATCCGGCGGCGTTATGGCGACGGCATGGGGGATTGGTGCTGCGAAATCAGGCCAGAATCGCGTGGTTAGCCATACGGGCATGGCGTGGAGCAGCGGCGCGGGCCAAATTGCGCGGTATGATAACCGGCGTTATCACCCTGCCCCGCATGTTACCCAAACGCCGCGCCATCCAACAAAGCCGCAGTGTATCAATAGAGTATCTGGAATCCGTGTTGACTGATATGCACGACGCAAAACGCTCAAGTGCGTCCGAGTCCTGAGCGTAATTGAGCGTAACTTAGGAGAATCACGTGTCTGCCCAAGAATTGCCCTCATTATCCCTTGTGATCCCGGCCTATAACGAAGCCGCACCAGACCGCCTACCTGCCAGCATCTCACAAATCGCTGAATTTGTGCATCAACAAAATTTCCCGATTGAGGTCATCATTGTCAACAACAGCAGCCAAGATGACACCCAAAAAGTTATTGATGAGGCCGCAGCGGAATTTCCATTTATCAAGCCAATGTTCGAGGGCATACAGGGCAAGGGCGCGGCGGTACGAACGGGCATGATGGCGGCGCAATATGAATATGTGTTTATCTGTGATGCCGACCTTTCGATGACGATTGAGCAAGTCCTTAAGTTCTTGCCCCCGCAGCATGAGGGCTATGATATTGCGATTGCCAGCCGCGAAGGGCCGGGCGCAAAACGGGTAGATGAACCCCCCTCACGCCATTTTATCGGGCGGGTGTTTAACATGATTGTGCGAATTTTCGCGGTACATGGTTTTCAAGATACACAATGTGGATTTAAGTGCTTCCGGCGCGATATTGTGCAAGATATTTGCCCGCAGCAAACGATGATTGGGTGGAGCTTTGATGTGGAGTTATTGCATATCGCCCAAAAACGCGGTTATAAAATCGTGGCCGTGCCGATTACGTGGTATTACAAGGACAAGTCCAAGATTAAGCCCCTGCGCGACAGCTATCGCATGTTCCGGGATGTGATGTTGATTCGCTGGAACAGTCTACGCGGGAAGTATAATCACCAAAAATAAAACGGGCCTGCACGCGGCAAGCCCATTCGTAGAAGCTCTTTAGCGGTTAGCCTCGTTCTTCGGCATCCCGCGCACAGCGAACCCCAATGGTGGGATAAGCATCGGTCGGAGGAATCCAGAAGGCACGTACCGCAGTTCGCAAAAATTCATCGAGGTCTTGATACGAGCCACCGCGTATCACACGATTGCCTTCACCCTCGCCTTCACGTCCATCAGAGGCAACATAGGGATACACCGCAAATAGGGTACTTGTCCATTCCCACACATTGCCACTCATATCATATGCCCCAACCCATGAGACACCATCGGGATGGCTGCCAACAGGCTGGGCCAGTGAGTCGCTGTTTTCCAAATAGGCCACATAGTCCGGCTCGAAGGTATTGCCCCAAGGAAAGAGCAGGTTGGCAGGGCCACGCGCCGCATATTCCCACTCGGCCTCAGTCGGCAGACGCGCCCCACGCTGTTCACAAAAGGCATTGGCCTCAGTCCAAGTCAATTGCTCACGCGGCTTATCGGCATCGTCGTTTAGGGGTGGCATTTCGGCCTGACCATTAAATTGATCAAATTGGCCGTTGGTGACTTCGTATTGGTCAATCCAGAAAGGTGCATCGAAACAAATCTTTTCGGGCGGCTTCTCGGCATCGGCAACCGCTTGGGGGAGGCCCATCTCGACGGCTGATTGGACGAAGGTGTCATCACTGCCCATCACAAAACACCCGGCTGGAACCAAGACCATCGGCACGCCATCAAATTCTTGAACCTGCGGTTCTGGGGTGGGGGAGGGAGTCGCGGTGGGCGGGCCAAAGACGGTCAGCAAATCGGCACGAATCCAGCCTTCGGTGCCATCGCTGAGGCGTACATTGAACCACGTTTCAGCGTCGTTGGTGCCAATGATGGTTAGGCGTGTGCCCTGCCGAAGGGTGGCAACAATCGCGGCACTGGTGTTGGGTTCAGCGCGAAGATTCACTTCACGGCTTGTTTCGGCAATTTGAATCGCAGCAATCGCCTGCGCGGTCTGGGTTGGGCCAGCACCCGCCGTCGCCCGTACTGTTAGGGTTTTATTGGCATCAGCCGTCGCCCGTACTACGAGGGTTTGCACGGCATTCTGGGTAGCCGATTGATGGGTCGCCCCGGCTTGGTGGGTACTGGTCATGGCTGCTGCGTCGGTTGCTTCGGCCTCATAGGTGGCAGTCGTATCCATCGTCGCGGTAAAGGTGGGCGTGGGAGACGGGCTGCTGCTTGGGGTCGAGGTGGCGGTGACAGCAGGCATCGTTGTCGGGCGGGTGGTAGAAGTGTTAGTCGCGGTTGGAGAAGGCACGGGCGATTGAGTGCGTGTGGCAGTTGATGTCACAGAAGACGCAACCACAGCTTGGCGAGTCGGGGTGGATGAGGGTCGAGCAGTAGGCGTTGGACTTGGCATAGAGGTCGGTGTTTCGGTAGGCGGTTCAGTTGCTTGGGCCGCAGCGGTTCGCAACGAATCGCGGGTGGCACGTGCCTCCAACGTTTCGACGGCGTTGGGTGTATGGGTGCGGGTGGCGGTGGGCGATGTTGCAGTGGTCGCGGTTGCGGTTGGCGAAGGAGACGATGGAATTGGAACATCGGTTGATTCGTCAGTAGCCTGTGCCACCACCGCTTCGGCTGTCATAGTGTTATCGGCGGAAGTCGTAGCGGCTTGGGCGGTCGCGGTCAAAATGCCCTGCGCGATGACGAGGGGGTCGGTGGTTGGTTGGGTGGCATCGCCTCGCCCATTATCATCCCCGTTCCGCAACAAAACAGATGCGAGGATAATCAGAATAACCAGCGCGGTAGCCCCACCGAGTATTGCCAATGGTAGGCGTTTGTTGCTAGATGGTGGCGGGGCGGGCACTCCGGCAGTTGAGATTGGTGGCGGAGTTGAAGTAGGCGGGGAACCACCACTTGTCATATCCGCAACTGTGGCCTGCATGGCATCGGGTTGCGCCATTTTGCTGCCAGTGGGGGTGATGGTCGGCCCTTCCATATTGGGAGGAGTCGCTTGCAGCGGGACGTTAAATTTGCGAACAGGCAGGGGGGTGACAAAAAATCCACTAGGTTCCTGCATCGGGCTGACACGCACGGCTTCGTCAATGGCTTTGGCAAATTCAGAGGTTGAGCCGAAACGATTTTTGGGTTCTTTTTCAAAAGCGCGACTAAATATTTTTTGGAGGGCCTCCGGCAAGTCGGCGCGATAGTTGTGAATCGGCGTCGGCACATCAAACATATGTTTGTGCATCAGTTGATAGGGTGAATCAGCCTCGAAGGGCATTTTGCCTGTCAACATGGCATACACCAGCACCGCCAACGCATATTGATCTGCCGCCGGGCCAATATCTTTGCCCTGCCATTGTTCGGGAGCCATGTAGGACGGCGTGCCCATCGCCACACCCGTTCCGGTGAGGGCACTGGTGGCGTTGAGCAATTTGGCAATCCCAAAATCCACCACAAAGGGCGTGCCTTGACGGTCAAACATGATGTTGTTGGCTTTGATGTCGCGGTGAATGACCCCTTGACTGTGGGCATAGTCCAAGGCACTTGCCAATTGGCGGGTGATGTCGGAAATTTCTTGGAGGGAGGGTAAGGGGCGATTTTCTTCGACGCTGTGGGACAGGCGATCGGCCAATGTGCCACCCGTCAACAAACGCATCACGACATAGCTGATGCTACCCTGTGTGCCGTAATCATAGACGGCGACGATGTTTTGATGCTCTAGGGCAGCGGCGGTACGGGCTTCGCGGGTGAAGCGTTCGATGTAGCCAGATTGGGCCGCTAATGATGCGGGCAGAATTTTAATGGCGACTTCGCGTTCGAGGGTGCGCTGAAAAGCTCGATAGACCGCCCCCATGCCTCCTTCGCCTAGCAGTTCGCGCAGTTCATATTGGCCCAGTGTTTGCCCTGCAAGGTTCTGAATGCTCATTCGTAATGAGTACCTCGTCTTATTTGATTGGGAGCGTTAAATCACACGTCATACTGCTCAACGTCATCTACTATCCCTACTATGACGGCACGGACGGGGGCGGTGTTCCCACCGTGCAAAATTTGGCGTGCGCCTGTGCCTTCATCAAACACCAGCACAAAATCCCCCACCCCAGCCTGCACATCATCTACCGCGATGTCATAGGTGGAGGTTGGCTTATGATCCAAATCAAGCCGCTGTACCAACATCAGCTTGCGCCCTTCAAAAAAAGGATGCTTGATAGTAGCGACGACATTGCCGACAACCCGCGCCAAGTACATGGGCTATTCTTCCTTCGGTAAAAGGGGGGCATGGACATCATCCACAATGCCGACAATCGCCGCATCTACCGGGACGAAACTTTCATCGAGGGAGAGGGCAGCTTCGCGGCTGGCGACGACAAACACCAACTCGCCTAATCCGGCTTGGCGGGTGGCATCCACCGCGACATAGGGTTCGCCGGAGGGCAGGCGGCGTTCATCAAGGGGCTGGACGATGAGAAATTTCACGCCCTCCAACCCCTCGGCTTTGCGGGTCGAAACCAATGTGCCAATGACCCATGCAAATTTCATGTGCCATCTTGCCCTTTTTGATATTTCACGTCGCCGCCAACCTCGACGGTATCCACAATCGCCATGATGACGGCATCGGCAGGACGGTCTTTGGTGGCTTCGGTTTGACGTGCCGAACTACCCGTGCAATATAACACGACCTCACCCGGCCCCGCGCCAACTGAATCCAGCGCGACCAGATAGCCGCTGCCGAGTTTGCCATCTAACCCAAAAGGGCGCAGGATGAGCATTTTTAGACCATCGAGGCGCTGGCTTTTTGGGTCGCCACGACTGTGCCAACGACCTGAGCCAATTGCATAATGATTATTCCAAGCCTGAATCAGCCACAGCGTCGGCGCGGCCCAAGGGCATAATCTTATCCACATTGGCGTGGGGGCGTGGGATGACATGCACCGCGACGACCTCACCGATTTTTTCCGCACCCCGTACCCCGGCTTCAACGGCTGCTTTGACTGCCGCGACATCACCCCGCACGACGGCAGTGACATAACCGCCGCCGGTTTTTTCGTAGCTGACCAGTTCGACACGGGCCGCTTTTACCATCGCGTCTGCTGCCTCGACGAGGGCCGCGAAGCTCTTGCATTCAATCATTCCGAGTGCATCCGACATTGAAATTGCTCCTTAAAATTTGAACATAAATGAAATCAATAGGCGCCGCGTGATGTCCCGCCCGCCGATTTTTTGCCGCTGGCTTCTTGCACAATCCGCACCCCGGCACTCGCGCCAATACGGGTTGCTCCGGCGGCCACCATCTTTTTAGCATCGTCATAGTTCCGCACCCCGCCCGATGCTTTGACGCCCATCTCTGAGCCGACGACATAACGCATCAGGGCCACATCAGCGGCGGTTGCGCCACCCCCACCAAAACCGGTCGAGGTTTTTACAAAATCGGCCTCGGCGACTTTAGCAATCTGACAGGCGGCGACTTTTTCCTCATCGTTGAGCAGGGAGGTTTCCAGAATGACCTTACACAAGGCGTTGGCAGAATGGGCCACATTGACCACCGACGCAATATCTTTCAACAGCAGCTTGTAATCGCCGGATTTTAACGCGCCGACGTTCAGCACCATATCAATTTCGGTCGCGCCTTCACCGAGGGCTTTTTGGGCCTCAAACGCTTTGACCTCTGGCGGAGTAGCACCTAATGGAAAACCGACCACCGTGCAGACTTTGACATCCGACCCCTTTAATAAGTCGGCGCACAATTTGACATGGGTAGGGTTGACACACACCGACGCAAAATGATAGGCGCGGGCTTCATGGCAGAGTTGGGCAATCTGATCGGGGGTGGCGTCGGGTTTAAGCAAGGTGTGGTCAATGAGACGCGCCACCTCTTGATCCGCCGGGACAGCACCCGGTACAGAGGTAAAACGGGTCGCACCGACTTCTTTTAATTGGCGCACTTCTTTGGGCCGATCCGCCACACAGCGGCCATCGCTGCAATCGTTGGCAGGTTTAGCAGGCTGCGGTTTATCAGTTTGCAAACCTGCCAGCACTTGTTTGGTAATTTGATCCACCAGCTTTTCTAACTGGGCATTATTCATGCTTTAGTACCCTTTAAATACCGATATTCAATCTGCATGATTTTATTCACACGGCGGGCATGTCTGCCACCCGCAAATTCGGTTGTGAGCCATGTTTGTACAATTTGCTTGGCAAGCGCCTCACCGATTAACCCCGCGCCCAACGTCAACACATTGGCGTCGTTATGCTCACGGCTGTTGATGGCAGTGGCGTTATCATAACACAAAGCGGCGCGAACCCCCGGCACTTTGTTGGCGGCCATTGAACTGCCGATGCCTGCGCCATCAATCAAAATGCCACGCCACGCCTTGCCCTGACTAACCGCCAGCCCAACAGCATGGGCAAAATCGGGATAGTCTACGGCGTCGCGGCTGTTTGTGCCTAAATCTAAAACGCTGTAGCCTTCGGCCTTTAAAAATTCCTTCAGGGTTTCTTTGAGGGGGTAGCCGCCATGATCCGCGCCCAATGCCACGACGGGAGATTGGGGTTGGGCGGGATTGATTTCTGGCTGTGGGCCTGCGTCATGGGCAATCAATTCAATACGACGCATGAGAGCCGCTTCACGGGCCAATGGAGTCACCAGTGCTCCCTCCGGGATACGAAAACTTGTCCCCGGCGGCACGGCGTTGAGGTCATCTTCGGTAATCAGGCGGCGCTGATCACCCGATACGCCGAGTTCGCGTTGGAGTGCTTCGCGCACCAATTGGCGAATTTGTTCTTCGTTCACTTAGCTTCCACCTAGATAGCTGACAAATGCCAGCCCAATGATGAATAGACCCAGTAGGATATAAAAAATGCGCGCGCCCGTTCGCCCAAAAATGCCAACAAAAAATCGAGCGCGGCGGCTGTTCATAAACCAATTCCAGTCCATTATGGCACCCATAATTGTGAATACACCAGCGCCGATCATTAGTAAAAAGGGCAGCATATTTTCATCTTCCATGTTGTGGCAGAGGTTTATTAAATTGCAGCTATTGTACAGCAGAAATGGGGCAACGGATAATTTTTTGAGGCGGCTCTGCTGGTAAAAAGTCGCACCATGCGTACAATAGTCGTTTGTCTGAATGGCCTCAATAGGCCCATGACATCAATTACGCATTTTGGGGAGATGAACCAAGACGCATGAGCGACACACCCGCCAGCGGACGCACCAGTTTATTTGATAACCGTTATCGTTATGACCACATCTATCCACGCGGACGATCCGGCGAAACGCTCCGTGCATGGGATACACAAGACCATGACCGATTGGTGGTGGTCAAACGCCCCGCCCCCCAAGATGCCCCACCGATGCGGGCCGCCCAAGAAGTCAGTATTCGCAATGAACGCAAAGCCCTTGAACGTTTGGCAGGTCATCCAGCATTAGCGGAACTGCGCGGGGCGGGGTCGTTTAAGGTTGGCGCACAAACACACACCTACATTGTGATGGATCGGGCCGATGGGCAAATCGTCGCGGATACGGTGCGCGAATTGGCGGAACGCGGGGAACGCCTGCCGACGTTGGAAATGCTAGTGATCGTTGACCAATTACTTGACCTGTTGGCCCTCGGGCATGAACAGCAGGTGGTCTATAACGATGTGGATGCCAAACATCTGTTTTGGAATCGTGACCTATATCGGCTGAAGGTGATTGACTGGGGCAATGCCGTGCTGTTGGATGAAGGCGGCGGGCCAAGCAATATCACCCGGCAAAGCGATATTTATCAGGTGGGGGAACTGCTGTTTTATATTATTTCGGGGGGGGCACGCTTCGATAGTGAAGCCACCGCCGATGGGGAACATATTGTGCTGTTTGGCAGTGATACGACGCATGTGCCCGCCAGCCTAAAAAATGTGATTACGCGGGCGACCCACCCCAACACCCGCCGCCGATTTTCGACGATTGCCGAACTGCGTCAAGCCCTGCGTGAAGTGCGTAAGCCACTGGAAGACAAACGCGAATCGCAGTTAAACGAAGTGCGGCATGAGGTCAATTTACGCAACAGCAAGCACGAACTTGAAAACGCCGCTGCTAAATTGCAGACGGTCATCGCGCTTGACCCCGGTTATCCCGAAAGCCGCCATTTGCAGGCCGAAATCGAACTAAAATTACACCGCCTCGCCCTGCAAGCCGATATTGACGCGGCGCGGATTTATCTGGATACGGCGAATTGGACACGGGCGGTGGAGGTGCTGCTAGAATTATTGGATGATGCTGACGAGCAGACCGCCGCGACCATTCGATTTATCATTGCCAGCGCGGAACTACTCGAAAAACGCGAGGCATCCCAACCACCAGCGGCTTTCTCACCCGCGATTGATGAATTGATGCGGGGCGACCCTCAACAAGCAGGCTATTTGCTGCTGACGAGTGGCAATCGGGATGATGAACATCAACTGCTGATTGCCGAACGGTTGGCGGCGCTGGTGCCAGAAGTGATTTTGCTGCGGCCTCATCTGACCCGGTTGCGGGTGGAAGCCGCCGCGCTGACGGATACACAAGAAATTCTGGATACCCTAGATCGGTTGGAAAGCACCCTCGACAGCCGACCATCGGAGTCGGGATTGCAGGGGATTTTGGGCATTTATCAAGCAATCGGGACACGCCTTGAAAGTTTGCGGCCTGCCTTGGAGGGCGTCTCGAAAAATAACAACCCCCTCAATCGGGCACAGCGGGCGGTCAATATGCTGACCGAACATCTGCGCGAGGTTGGGCATTATGTATATACCGACCCGACCCGTGCGGGCAATATGCTGCGGGCCGCCAGCAATATTGACCCGGCGAACCCCTATTTTGCTGAACTGAATGATTATTTTGATGAAGTCCATCAGATGTTGGAGGCGTTGGGGTCGTTTAAGCCGCGTGCCGACGGGTCTGACCTGACGGATTGGTTCAAACGGGTGCTGGATTTCCTGCGACCCTATGGCGAAGATTTGAGCGATGAGGCACTGCATCGGGCCATCCAGACATTGGAAGCCACCGCCACGACATGGATTACCACCCAAGACGCTATCACTTTTGGTCGGCGGGCCATCGCCCAAAACAACCTCACCCGATCCACGAATTTGATGCAGCCGTTAAACAAAAATATCGCGGCATGGTATGAAAAATTGGGCAAAGAGGTCGGTGAGGCCACGTATGTCGAACGCCTGAGCCTCAATAATAAATTGGCACAGCGCTTGATTGAGGGCTATGAGACATGGGACGCGGGTAAACCGTCGCAGGTGGTGGAGTTGGCGGGGCAAATGGAACGCCTTGCCCAAACCGATGCCGAAAAACAGGCGGTTGAACGACTTAAACGGCTGGGGGAAATTTGCCAAAACTGGCTAGAACATCATGGGCCGGACGACCGCCAATTGACCGACCAGACCGAACGCCAACTTGATGACCTGTTTTTCCCGGATGAAAACCACGAACGGGATACATTCGCCAAACAGATGAAAACGACCGACCTGTACCTCAAAACGATGGCACGGGGGTTAGTGGAGCATATGCGGCAAAGCAGCACCGCCGCGTTACGATTGCTGTTTTTGCATTATGTATGGCGCGGGGTGTTATGCGTCCAAAATGATACGCTGCAAGATGCCGAATTTTGGCGAGAAGCCGCCCTTAAGACACTACCCAAAGGGCGCTCAAATCCGATATTTGCCGAATTTGACCGGATATTTACCGGACGGCAACTGGTATTAGAAGCACAAGCGGCCCTCGATAAAGTACGCGGCCCCGGCGATTTGTTGGGATTGCGGACGCTGTTTAATCAACCGCTGGCTGACCAATGGCTGAATGAGGCCCAACAAGCCATTCGCCAATTGGAAGTGGCACTGCGGCATTGGGAAGATGGCGATTTCCGGGGGGCAAAAAATGCGTTTGACGGGGCGTTGATTCAATTGCAGGCCGCCGAAGATAAGTCGCGCTTGGATTTGGGGCAGATTAAAAAATGGGTAACCCCCCTGCGTGACACGGCGATTGATTTGCAGGCCAACCGCCTCAAGATTGAGCAGATCGCTAACACGACCAAGATTCCCGACGATGCCGATTTCACTACACCTGATCTCGCGGTAGACCCTGCCGTTGAGCCACTGTTTGAGGGCATGGTTAAGACCACCGAGCAGTTGTTGGGGGTGGATTATTCGCACCAAATCCGCCAGTGGTTAAGCACGTATCGGGCCGTTTTGGAGACCCATCGCTCCCAAAACATGGATCGGGGGCAAAAACTGATCGCTTATGAGGCGCATTTCAACGGCCTGTTTATCAACAAACACCCCGCTTATCCGCTGTTCCAAACATGGCAACTCATTACCCATCGGCTACCGGATGATTTTGGTGTGCCAGAAACGGAAACCGCGCCGCCTGTGGTGACGCCGCCCTTCCCCATCGAACCGCCTATGCCGGAAGATGATTATGATGAACCACGTCCGGCTCGTGCCAAACGCAGTGCCCGCACCTCACAGCCTATTGCCACGCATCAGGTGGGGTTTGAGGACGAAGCGGGTGGGGGCGTGACCTATGAGGAAACAGCCGAAGGGGGTGGAATTCCTTGGGGCATCGTCGCGGCGATTGTCGTGGTAGTCATCGGGGTGATCGGATTTGTGATTTTCGCTGGGGGTGGCGGGGATGATGGTGACAATAGCGGGGGTGGAACAGAAAGCGACAATACCCAAGTCAGCGATGTGCCACCCGTGCAAACATCCACCCGCGAACCCGACCCGATCATCGCACCGGAAACCATCACACCGACGCATACCGCATCACCAACCGCGACAGAAATGGCGACAGCGACCGCCAGCCCAAGCCCGACGGAATTGGTCGGCACAGAAACACCAACGGCAACTAGCATCCCACCGACGGATTTGCCCACCGCGACGGATGCCCCGGTTGCGACCAATACGATTGCGCCTTCTCCGACAATGGCGATAGGCAGCGGGGGTGGTTTTGAGAGTCCACCCGTCAACGCGCTGGCGATTTTTGACCTTGTCCCGGCTGATGAATATGGCTGGAACGCGGATTGGTTTAGGCCAGCAGCAGGTGGGGTGTGGCAGTTGGGGGTATCAAAATCGGCGGGAGGGAATGCCCCAATTGTGGTATCGCTGACCCCTGACATCTTAGGCAGTTTCTTTGTCTCAGATCGCATTGCCGGCGCCGAGGCCGAAATGGAATTGACGGTGTATGACGCCGCCGATATTCCAAGCGGGGTCTATTTTGGGCTGGGAATTGAAAACGAAGGCCGTCAGCGGGCCTCCGCCGAAGTGCGCTTGGTACAGGATGGGGTTGTGAATATCGGAACGCGGCAAGACGGGGCTTTCCGAGGGCGCACCCAGTACCCGTTAGCGGTGATACGGCTGGTGTTCCGCGTCGAAATAAATGACGATGGCACGGCCTCATTTTTCATTGATAACCAATTAGTCGGTGAATCCGAAGCGCGATATGGCGCAGATGAACCTTTGACGGTGGTGCTGTACACATCCAGCGGCGGGGTATTTGTTTCGGTGACGCGCTTGGAATTTGATTTTGAGTAGAACGTAGCCCAAACGGCTGGAATTGTCAGGGAAAGTCGGGGTGGCCTGCGCTACAATGGCGTGGCTTTAGCATTCTAATTTGACGGAGTTGGCTGTTGCCAGAAATTGCCTTAAACGAACGGTACGTCATCAAAAATTATATTGACAGCTTCGCGCTGGGGCACTATGCGCGGGTGTTGGAAGCCGTTGATTTGTCTAACGGGGAGATGGTGGCGCTCAAAGTGATGCGGCCTGAACATCTTGACCGCGAAGCCGCCCCCAAATGGGAAGCACTGGCCTTTCCACATGAGGCCGATTTATTGATGCGCTTGGCAGATCACCCGACCCCGGTGCGCCTATTAGACTGCGGCTATCTATCGGCGAGTGGTGAATATCCCGCCAATGGGATGCTGCTGTCATTTGGCACCAACGCGGCGGCTTTCAAGGAGGGTTTATATGCCAATATCGCACGCGGCTGGCGGCCCTATCTGGCGTTGGAATATCTGCCACGCGAACACAACTTGCTCTATCAAATGCAGGTGCAGCGGGGTCAACAACAGCGCCGCCGACTGCCGACCGAAGAAGGCATTGATCTGGCGATGCAGTTTGGCACACTGCTCCAAGCCGCCCATACACAGGGCATTGTGTATATGGATCACAAATTGGAGCATATTTATTGGGATGGCGAAACGCTGCGAATTATTGATTGGAATAGCTCCAAACTATTAGAGCCGGGTCGCCAAACCCAGACGCTGGATAATTCGCGCCAGAAAGACATCCATCATTTGTGCGTGGGGGTGCTATATCCCATTTTTACGGGCCTCTCGCCTCAACGC
Organism: Anaerolineae bacterium; assembly: GCA_041753455.1. Classification (GTDB taxonomy): domain Bacteria; phylum Chloroflexota; class Anaerolineae; order Aggregatilineales; family J027; genus CFX10. Next base: position 76,389 of record JBGSUK010000018.1, read on the forward strand.
GGCGGACTGCGACCTCAACCCGCTGGCATGACTGAAGTGGATGCACGTTATAACGATGTGCAGCACCTTGATTTTTCGGTTGAGCCAAGTTTAAGCAGTGCGATCACCGATTTGTTGGAAAGCGGCGCACGGCAGGATTTGCCCACCGCTGATTATTTTTTGCGGCGGCTGGAACAGGTCGCGGTGAGGTTCGGGTGGGAGTCGTATATTCGTGGCACAGAACCCGCCCTCAAAGAAGCCCGCGACTATATGCGCGATGGCTTGGCGAAATTACGCAGTGGGGAAGATTTGGTACGCGAGGCGTTAAATTTGCTGATTGAAGCGGCCTCGATTGAAGACATCAACGACGATATGGATGCTGAACTGCGACGGTTGATGAAAGGCATTAATGAATTTTTGAATGCCCGTGTGATTCCGTAGAAATTTTGGGGAGAAAACTAGATGACTGATTTGCGTGACGCGCTGGATCAACTGCGGCAAGATATTCAAGACCTGCCCCCAAGCCCGACCTCAGCCGATACAGCAGAACTAGAAAAAACGGCACGGGAGATTTTGGCCCAAAGCAAAAATACGGCCTATGAAGACGAGGCACGCGAGCTTTTTAGCCTATTGGCGCGGTTGAGTGCCCCTACTTCGGTCACGGCGGAATCGAATCAGATACGCGGGTTGCTGCGACGGGCACGCATTCGGATTGAAATTGCAGGGGATGACCACGATTTTGACGAGGCGATTGATATTCTGGCGCAGGCGCTTGATCTTGACCCCGGCTATGGCGAAACGCATGATTTGTTGATGCAAGCGGCACAACACAGCCCGCAACACGCCATTAAGGTGCAGGGGTTGTTAGATCGGTATGGGCTGGTACTCAATGACGACGATGAAACCGAAACGCCCGTGCCGCCACCCGCTTCGTCACAACCCAAACGCAGCGAAGCCCCCTCGCCACCAAAATCTGCTGAAGTTCCTGCCAGCGGGCCAGCCGATGCTTTGTTATCGGAAGTCGCATCGGCCTATTATGCCGGGGATTATGGGCGCACGGTAGATTTAGCCAACCGACTTTTGGCGGCTGATCCGAATAATGCACAGGCAGCGGAATATCGCCAAAAAGCCGACGACAACATGATGCGCGGCGTCGTGCCCGATCACCGCATCCCCTTTGATGCACGGGTGGCCTATAACCGGGCCAATTCGTTGGTGCGGGCAGGTAATTATGATGAAGCACAGCGGCTGTATCGGGAAGCACGCGATATTGCTGAACGGGCAGGCATCCCCAGTTGGAAAGATGTTGAGCAGGCCCTACTCGAAATTCAAGATTTGGCGCTGGCCCGTGAGTTATTGGCGGATGGCGACCGCCTGCTCATGGCGGATGATTGGGGCGGCGCGTTGGCGAAATATGAAGGGGCACTGCGGGTTGTGCCGAATGACCCCGAAGGCGAAGAACGGGTGGCGCTCGTTCGTGAAGTACAGCAGCAGTATGACCAAGCCAATGTGCAAATGAATATGTTGAGCGGGTCGCTGCTCAAACGGGCCAAAGGGCTAACCGATTTGCTCAATATGGCCTCACGCATCCGCCAGAAATTACCCGGCAGCGAGCGCCTGCAAGCAATGGTGTATGAAACCAACAGCCGGATTCAAAATATCAAAGCCCAATTGATGGCACAGGGCGAAGGCGCGTTGGGTCGGGTTGAATCGGTGACCGCTGTCGAAGAAAAACTGCGCTTGGTGGATGAGGCCGTCGAAGCCCTCCGCACCGCCGTTGAATTGGATGCCGCCGACCCCAAAGCGATGAATTTGTTACAGCAAGCCCAACAGCTTCGATCCGATTTAGGCGAAGGGCGTCAGGTCATGGAACGGGCCGCCGCGCTGATTGCCCAGAATTTTGATAATGAGTTGGCCCAAGCCCGACAAATGCTAAGTGGCTTGCGACATCAGGCTCAAGACCCGCGCTATCGCATGTTGGTCGCCGATTTGTTGAGCCGACATTTGGAACGGGTCGAAGTGGCGATTGATCGGCGGGATGCGGCTACAGCGGAACGCTGGTTGGCGATTGCTAAAGAAGAACCGTTCCGCATTTTGGGACGGCGCACCGAGATTTTGAAATTGGAAGATGAAGTGCGGGGATTGCGACAAGGGCGCATCATTCGGCGAGTAGCCATTGGCGGGGTAGCACTGTTCATTTTAGGGGCCGTGTTGGTCTTGAGTCGGAATGCGTGGGAACCGATTGTCAATCCACCTCCAACCGATACCCCGCAACCGACGGATACCTTGACACCAAGCAGCACGCCAACCGCGACCAGTACGGCCTCGGTGACACCCACCCCTACGCCTCAGCCAGCCGACCAGACCGCGACGGCAGGGTTTGCCCAGACACGGTCGGCGGGCACACAGCAATCGGCGGACGCGATGACACAAACGGCGGAACGCATTGAATTGGAATTCACCGAGACCATCCAATACATCAATCAGCAGGCCACCATCAATGCCAACGCCACGATTGTCGGCTCAACGCTTATCGCGGGGACGGAACAGGCACGGGCAACGGTTAACTATTTTAATACGCAGACCGCTACGTATCAGCCACCATCACCCACCATCCGCCCCAGTGAAACGAATACGCCGACGGCCACCCCCACTGTGCAAGAAGTGTTGTGTCGGGTGGGGAACTCTAGTTATCCCGATGGTATTAACGTTCGGACAAGCCCATCGGTGGGCACGGTCATCACCCGAATGCAATTTCAGCAATCGGCGGATGTCTTGGCGCAGCAGATGGGGGATCAGAATCGTATCTGGTTCAAAATCCGCTATATACTGGGATCAGCGACGGTTGAGGGGTGGATACAGAGCGATTTAGTGCTGCAATTGACCCCTTGCCCACAGCTTCAATAAATCGAAATCGAAATGGTAAACCCCGCCGACATCCAAAATCAGCGGGGTTTTTGTAGGCGGATTGTCAGAAAAACGCCGTTAGCAGAGACAAAAAAAACCAGCTATAGTCTGGTTGTGTTGGAATTATTTTGGTGGGACGTATAGGACTCGAACCTACGACCTCTTCGATGTCAACGAAGCGCTCTAGCCAACTGAGCTAACGTCCCATTGATAAATAAGATTATAGTGCGGCACAATGGATTTGACAAGATAGTATTTTATCCATGACAAATTTTACGGCTGGCAACGGCTGATGGCGCAATAATGACACTCAATGAATTAACTGATTTACTGCCCACTTTGACCGCAGGCGTCCTAGTAATCGGGCTGATTTTATTTCTGCTGGCGCTCCGATTATTCCGCCGGGGACGCAAAGCCAGCCTGTGGCAAAGTCGGCGGCAGGCAGGCAAACGCGGCTTCCGGTTGATGCTGACAGCGATTGGATTTTTGGGCCTCAGCGGGATGTTGTGTGTTACCACGATTATTTTTAGCAGTCTGGATGAGGATGAGGGCGAAACCGCCACCCCTGTCGCCGCCGCAACGTTAACAGCTACCGAGAGCGTGACGTTATCAAGCGAAACGCCGACCAGCACCGCAACCCCGACGGCAACCGACCTCGCAACGGCCACCGATACCGCAACGGCCACCGTTGAAATCGTATTGACCGATCAAGCGACAGAAATAGCAACTGAAATAGCGACGGAAGCACCAGCGGCAAGTAGTGGAGGAGAGAATCAAAATACGCCCTCACCAGAAAATACAGCCATCACCCCGGCGGCCAGTTTATCGCCTTCAGCAACGGCCAGCGCCAGCGCGTCGCCATCCCTGACCAATACGAGCACTGTAACCGCCTCACCGACTATGACCGACACCGCCACGCAGACACCTACCTCGTCGCCAACGGATGCTCCCACTGGAACACCGACGATTACACCCTTCCCCACCCTGCCGTCGAACATTACACCGCCAGTGGCCCAAGCGACCCCCGGAGAAAATATCAGTATGCGCGTCGCGGCGATTGCGGAAGGATTGACGGCGGAGTTTCAGGCCCTTCGACCACGCGAAACCTTTACAGCCGGGGTTCGCCGCCTATATTTTTTCATCCATTTCCGCAATATGAACTCAGGCATCCTCTGGCGACCCGCGCTATTTAAAGATGGGGTCTATCTGGATGGCGGTGCTTATTTGTGGGGGCTACAAGCCGAGGGGGAAAGTTATTTCTTCTTTGGTCAGGCGAATGGATTTGAGGCTGGCAGTTATGAAATACGAATTTACATCGGGGATGAAGCCGAGCCGCTGGCAACCGAGGCCTTCACCGTTCGGTAATTTGCCAACGACTCGCTGATAGCCTAGCCGAGTTTCTGCAATTCCACCGCGATTTGGGACGCGACAGAAGCGTTGTTCCGCAGTAGGGCCAGATTCGCCTGTAGACTTTCGCCGCCGGAAATCTCTACCAGACGGGAGAGCAAAAACGGCGTGATGTCTTTGCCTACCACATGCTGTGCGTCGGCTTCGGCAAGGGCCTGTTGAATATCGGCTTCAATTTTAGCAGGGTCAAGGGCGGCGCTGGCAGGAATGGGGGCGGTAATCAATACACCGCTTCGCATTCCAAAACCCCAATGGGCAGCTAACAGCGCAGCCGCTTCGTGTGGGTGATGCACACCATCTTGGAGCATGAGGCCGCTGGTGGGAGTATAGAAGGCTGGAAATTCACGGGTTTGATAACCCACCACTGGGACACCATAGGTTTCGAGCCATTCCAATGTGCGGGGTAGATCCAAAATTGATTTCGTTCCGGCACAGACTACCGCCACAGGGGTTCGGCTGAGTTCGGGTAAATCGGCACTGACATCCCACGCCGCGCCACGATGCACGCCGCCGATGCCGCCCGTCGCAAAAACACGAATTCCCGCCATATAGGCCACCAACATCGTTCCGGCAACAGTGGTCGCGCCATATTCACGATGGGCAATCACCGAGCCAAAATCACGGCGGCTGACCTTGCGAACGGGGGTATCACCAGTGGCAAGACGTTCCATTTCGTTGGGAGAGAGGCCCGCCTTTACATTGCCTTCAATAATGGCGATGGTCGCGGGGACGGCCCCATGATGGCGCACGATACTTTCGAGTTCTTGTGCCAATTTCAAATTATCGGGCCAGGGCAGACCGTGTGAAATAACGGTGGATTCGAGGGCGACAATGGCCCGTCCGGCGGATTTGGCCTCGGCGACTTCGGGGGAAAGCGTAACAGAAATTTGGGTTTTCATTATGACCTCTATTGGGGGGGTGCATCAACCACAGACAACGTACTGGTGTCACCTGTCACATTTACAAAAGTGGCTAAAATCCAGCCGATGCCATCCCCGACTTTTACAGCGTACCAAGCGAAATCGGCACTGCGTCCGACTACCGAAAATTCTTCGTTTTGCGCCGCCGTTAGCACAATTTGATAGGTCGTGGCTGGCCCTTGGCGTACCGGAGTGATGGCGTTCACCGTCGCGGGTAGACCGGGGGGCAGATTGGAAATATCACTGACTTCCTCCGTTGCAGCGGGTTGTGAGCCACCACTGATAGCAGATTGATCGGGGGTGACAGCAGGCGGCAAAATATCCGGGGCGGGTTTAATCATCAGACTGGTGGTTGCAATGGCACTAGCTGTTCCATCGGCACGGAAGGCTTGCACATTCACCAAATAGGCTTGATTGCCCGCTGCCGTCCATGTCAAGATTGCTTCTAGGCGCGGTTCACCAGCGGGGTTGGTGGCCTCTTGGGTCAAGATGACAGGCTGACCGGGAATATCAATGGTAGCCTCGATTCGTGCCACCCCCGGACCTAAATCGCGGGCGACGGCATGAATGGTGACTTCTGACCCCACTGAGTAGGCATTACCAGCGGCAGGGGCAAGAATCAACACGGTTGGGCGGTCTTCGGTTAGTAATGGTTTTTCGGATGTGGCGCTGTCCTCGGAAATGAGATTACAGGCCAATGTTGCGAACAATAATCCAATAAGGGCCATCAAAATCGGCTGCGAGTTGCGTTTTGGCATAATCCCTCGCCTAGGTGGAATGATACTATTTCGGGGACTCAGTTTACCACAGATTTAGGCAAGAATACGTGTGAGGACTCGGCGCACACCTGACGATTTATGGATTTCAAAGGCTTAAAAGAGTTTTGAAATGGCGAGTTCAAAACCGGGAAAGATTTCACCACCTGTCAATACATCGTCAACAGTCAGGCGCTCTAGGTTGGTTTCACCCTTTTTGTAAATGGTCACGGTTTTGGAATCAGCGTCCACAAGCCAAATGACCAATACGCCATCTTTTAGGTAACGTGAGATTTTGCGGTTAATTTGGGTAAGGCGGTCTGTTGGGGAGACGACTTCAACGACCAAATCCGGCACAATAGTCAGCGGTTTTACTTCCCAATCCGGGTCGCTTTCAGTCAATGCCGCCAAACGCTCGGCCCGTATAAACATGATGTCGGGCACACGCGAGCCGACGATTTGTTGAGTATTCGCCAAAATCACGTAAGGGGTTTTCAGAAACACCTCACCATGATCTTTTCCATCAACATAATCACCCGTTAACCGTGCAATACGTGAAACTAGACGGCCAATTCGAACCACTTTTTGAATTACACGTATTTTTCGACCATCAGCAAATTCAAATGGCCCTTTATCACTGTAAATCCGCGAAAATTCTTGGATATCCATTTGTCTAATGCATTGCCACCACGAACGCGATGGCCTGCTCCTCGGTGTGGCTAAGGCTGATGTCCCATGTACCCAAACCCATTTCATCGGCGAGTTCACGGGCGCGACCATGCAAATGCAGCACCGGACGACGACGTACATCGGCTAAGATTTCAATCTCGACCCATTTGACATCGCCAATGCCCGTACCAAGCGCCTTCGCCACCGCTTCTTTAGCCGCAATACGAGCCGCCAGCCGATGATAGACCCCGCCACAATAGTCACGCTCGGCGGGGGTAAAAAATCGCTCAAAAAAACGTTCGCCATGTCGAGAGATGGCCCGTTCAACACGAGCCACCTCCAACACATCTACTCCAACACGCAGCATTTTTATAGCACCGGCCCTTCCAACTCTGGGCCAGCCACCGCCAACGCAAAGGCATCGGTTGACCAATAGCGGCGCATGGCTTCTTGTAATTGGGTTGGTTGCAGAGTGCTGATCATCTCAGCATAGCGGCGGAGATAATCCAAGCCGAGGCCGTAATATTCCATGTTGTAAATCGAACCCGCCACGCCTTCATTACTTTCGAGTTGCAGGGGTAGGCCACCAATCAGATTCATCTTGTTATCTTCAAGGTCGTCTTCGCTGACGGGTTCATGCAACATGCGGTCAAGCTCGACTTTGATGCCCTCGACCGCCAATTTGACGCTAGATGGGTCAACACCGGCGATGACACGCCATGCACCCGGCCCCGGCCCGCCTTCTAATTGGCTGTAGCTGTAATAGGCCAAGCCTTTTTCTTCGCGGACATTTTTGCCTAAGCGCCCCATCATGCCAAACACACCCAAGACATTATTTGCCATACGTGCCGCCTGAAAATCATCGGCATAACGCGAGGGGCCGGGGACACCTAATACAATATCGGATTGCGATTTGCCGGGGATGACCACATTGGCATAACTGACTTCGGCAGGGGACGCAACCGGGGGTAATGGTGGATGGGGCTGCTGATTGGGGTTGAGCCAATCGCCAAAATAATGCCCGACCTGCGCCACCGCATCATCGGCTTTGACATTACCCACGATGACCACCAACATGCCCAACGGCCCAAATTGGCGGTCATGGAAACTACGCAAATCCTCAATGGTCATGCTTTTGATACGCTCGAACTCACCATCGGCAAAACGATGATAAGGGTGTTCGGGAGGGTAGATCATGCGGGCAAATTGGCGCGAGGCCATATAACGGGTGTTTTGCAGGCGGATTTTTAGGCCGGTCATGATTTCGCCACGCAGCCGTTCGACCTGTGCTTCGGGAAACGATGGATGGCGCAGGGCATCCGACAAAATATTAAGCAGAAGGGGCAAATCTTCACCAAGTGACTTGCCGCCAAATGAAACTTCGTGCATCCCGCCGCCAATGCGTAAATTCGCGCCGACGCCTTCTAGTTCTTCATGAATCTGGGTGAATGTGCGGTTGTGTGTGCCACGCATCAAGGACGAGGTAGCAAAGCCGACCAAGCCCTGTTTTTCGGGTGATTCAAAGACCGCCCCCGCCACCAATGATCCGGTGATTATGACGGATTGGGCACTGAAATTTTCACGCACCAAGACAGTAATCCCGTTCGGCAATTCGCGGCGGATGATGTCATCCGGGCCGGGAATGGCACTCAAAATGGATGATGGTTGTGCTGCCATGATTTATTCGTCCTCGCCTTCTTCTGCGCCATTCGATTCAACAGGGACAAACCACCCCACTGTGCGGCGGGAAGGCTGCAAATATTTACGGGCTACATCGCGAATATCTTCGGCGGTCACGGCTTGCAACCGTTCGGGATATTCCCCAAAGAGGCGATAGCTCTCGATATGTTCGCTGTAGGCCAGCCAAAATGCCTGCCCGGTTACACCTTCATTGCTATAGGCAAAGGCGGCGCGGGCCTGTTTTTTGGCTTTTTCAAGTTCGGCCTGCGATACCAATTCTCCACTCAGTCGGCTGATTTCAGTATCCAGCGCGGCCTCAATTTCCTGATGAGTGCGACCATCCCGCAGGGTAGCATCAATGGTATACAGATAGGGGTCAACGGTCATAGAAATACCGCCCGACACACTGACGGCTAATTCTTTTTCGACCAGTGCTCTATACAGTCGAGAGGTTTTGCTGCCGATATTGCCACCACCGGGGCCGCTGGGGCCACCGAGGATACTATCCAATGCCGCCAGTTTAAACCAATCTTCATGGGAGGCGGCTGGCGCTCGATAGGCTAATGTGACATAGGAGGCGTTGCCTTCGCGTTCAACCATCACCCGACGTTCACCGCGCTGTTCGGGCTCTTCACGATTAAATGTACGGGGAAGCTGGCCCGCCGGAATGGATTCATAGAGGGCACGGATTTTTGCCAGCATGTCGTCGGTATCAAACGCGCCGACCATGACCCCAATCGCGTTATTGGGCATGTAGTATTGGCGGTAGTGCCCGTATAGCTCATCACGGGTCATGCTTTTCAGGTCGGTCATATCGCCGATAATCTGATGATGATAGGGATGCACACGAAAGGCGGCGGCGTGGATTTCTTCATCCAGCCAAAAAGTGGGTGAATTTTCTGACCCCTGTCGCTCGCTGATAATAACGGTGCGCTCCGATTCGGTTTCTTCGGGGTCAAAATGGGCATTGACCATGCGATCCGCTTCAATCCGCAACGCGAGGTCAATTTGGTCGGCGGGCATGGTTTCATAGTAGGCAGTGTGGTCAAGAAAGGTATGGGCGTTCCAACTGCCCCCCACCCGATCTACCATGCGGTCGAGCGACCCCGCCGGAAATTCATCCGTGCCTTTGAACATCATGTGTTCAACCCAATGCGAAATACCCGTTTTGCCCGTCGGCTCATTACGACTGCCCACCCGATACATGACCCACCAGCTTATCACGGGGGCGGAGTGGACTTCTTTTAGCAGGATGACCATGCCATTGTTGAGTTCGTGCCGAGTTATGCTTCCGTTGATCATAATTTTCTCCTGCTGAATCCTTAATCGTCATAGGTAGTATCTGCGACGTATTCCGCCAGTTTTCCAATCACTTGAGGATCACTCGCCCAATTAATCATTGTTTCGAAATCATGAATTAGCTGTTCATACGAAAAGAATCCACAACGTCGGTGTAGTTCCAAAGACTGAAAAGTAGCCCTAGAAAGCTGCTCTCGAACATCTTTCAAACGGGTTTCAGGGGCTATGATATAAAGTGGGAAGTTGAAGTTTCCTAGTGTAATAGACACATCGGAAAGACGCAGTAGCCCCGAATAGATTGAGGTTGTCTTTTCTACCTCGAAAGCAGCAACAATCCTTCGACCTTCCAGCCACAAAACATCAATGAGTTCAATCATCCGTTGTGTTTTGCGACCAATACCGGGAAATTCTGGTAATGTACCTAAGCTATAATCGCCCAGACGTTCGTTATTCCATGACCTATTATGGTCGTTTGCTGCAATCCATATCTTCCGACCAAAATGTTTTCCTAGTTTGGCGAGAAGCATCTGAACCTGCGTGTGTCCTATTTCCTCACGTTCGGGCAGACTATTCATTATGGGAGTATCTGCAATATCAGATGTCACTTCGGACACAAACACTTCCTCTTCAGGCGTAACCGTGTTGCCAGAATACCGCATTTGATACCACGCACACAGGCTTTCTAACTGCCAATTAGTTAGTTGAAGAGATTTGCCTAAGGCTAAAAATACCTCTCGGAATTCAAGGTAATTTTCGGCTGAATCTTGACGAGGAATATACAACCCAACCGCCTCTAGTGTTTGTCGCTTGGATTGATAAAAAATAGGCCATCTATCTGTATCCTGCATATGCCAACAGGCACTAATTAAAACAGGCATTCGAGCAGGCTCAACTAAACGCCTCGTTGTTTGACCTGCTTCGATTTGCTCCTCCAAAAAGAATTGGAACCCTTGCATCTGTCGGCGAGCTTGATCGACCGACGATGGAACTCGCGTAACACTACGAAGTTCGGCAGTGAGTGACGCTTTATCAGGAACGTGCTTCACGAGCTTATTAAGAAACATAGCTCCAGATAGTCCTTTGAGGCCAAAAACATCCCATTCTTTTCTGGTTTTCGTATCGAAGGTGGAGCGCAATTTTTCAATATCAATTTTTCCTGTGATGAAACGACGTAACAAATCCTGTATTTCAGGACGCACCTTTGTGCGAATTTCTTCCCTATAGTTTCGTTCAACAATAAATCGCTGATCTGATTCCATATCGACAAGAAGGGTTTCCCAAAATTGGATTTGTTCATCTGTAAGCATCTGCCAATTCCTTTTATCTATAAAAGAAAATTTCCCCAAATTAGCTTATTATCCTACACTAACTTGGGGAAACGAAGGTAGATTTTCAGTATTGCGAGTTACTTCTTGGCGGGTTTACCATTGCCGCCATTGTAACCCCGCCCGATACCACGATAGGTATAACCAAGCGCCTGCATAATTTCCGGCTCGTATAAATTACGTCCGTCTACCATGACCGGTTGACGCATGACATCACGCAGGCGTTCCAAATCGAGGTTCTTAAATTCGTTCCAAGGGGTCATCACGACCACTGCATCGCAACCACGCGCCAGATCGTAGGGGTCTTCCGCCATGTTGAGATAGGGCATAATCTTGGACGCATTTTCCATTGCCACCGGGTCATAACCCCTTACCACCGCGCCACGTCCATGCAGGTAGTCGCCAATGGTGATGGAGGGTGATTCGCGCATATCGTCGGTGTTTTCCTTGAAGGCCAAGCCCATCAGACCGACCACTTTGTCTTTGACTGACCCCCAAATATCTTCCAATTTGAGGATGACATGCCGACGCTGATAGTCGTTGATGTCAATGACGGCGTGCAGCAATTGGGGATGACGACCATGTACGTTTGCCATGTGGGCCAACGCCTTGACGTCTTTGGGGAAACATGAGCCGCCATAACCAATGCCTGCTTCCAAGAAACGTGGGCCAATGCGTTTGTCATAGCCCATGCCCGTCGCCACTTCTTTGACATCCGCGCCCAATGCCTCGCAAATATTGGCGATTTCGTTGATGAAGCTAATCTTGGTGGCAAGGAAGGCGTTGGAGGCGTATTTAATCATTTCGGCGGTGCGTAGGTCGGTCACGACGATGGGGGCACGTAGCGGCAAATGTAACTGGGCGACACGGTTGGCGGCATCGCGGTCGGTGCTGCCCAACACGGTGCGGTCAGGACTATAGAAGTCGGTAATGGCGGCCCCTTCGCGCAGGAATTCGGGGCAGCTTACGACTGAGAAAGCGATAGGTTCGGGTTGGGTTTCTTTGACCACGTCCGACACCCAGTCACCTGTACCCACAGGCACGGTTGATTTGTTGATAATAATTAGCGGATGCGCCATCGTCTTGGCAATGGTTTCGGCGGCGATACGTACATAACGCAGATCAGCCTCACCATCAACACCTTCGGGTGTGCCGACACAGATAAAAACAAATTCAGCGTCTTTTAAGCCTTCTTCATAAGAAGTGGTGAAATGCAGGCGACCCGCCTCGACATTGCGTTCAACGACTTCTTTCATACCCGGTTCGTAGATCGGCAGAATGGCTTTCTTGAGATTGGCGATACGTTCTTCACTGATGTCAACAGCAACGACCTTGTTACCGAGATCAGAAAAGCACGCCGCGGTGGTCAACCCAACATACCCTACGCCGATAACACAGATATTCTTCATGATTCTACCTCTTGAGTATCACAACTTTCTTGATCTGCCCGGATTATTGTACCGCCGGGCAATCGGCTACATCTGACACAACTGAGAAACGAACTTCACGACTGACGGATAATCCACGCCACGCCGCCTCCGGAATGAGGTACGTGCCATCGCGTTGTTCGGTCAGGCCAGAATGCGGGTTGTTGTAGGCCATTGTGACCCAGTAGTCCCCGACTGGCAGACCATAAATCGTTTCGCTCATATCTAGTGGGGTTTCTAGCCCCATACTTAATACATACAAGCCTAAGTCTTCAATGTCCCACTCGTAAAACTCATCATAGCCTAGGATGACAAAATCATCGCGTACTAGCGGCTCACCGGGTCGGAAATCGGGCAGCAATGGGCTGTCGTTGATGCTTAATCTAATTTGACCCCGCAGATACAGATAAATGGGGTCTAGGCGATAGCTATGGGCCACCAACTTTCCGGTGATTTCGGTATCGGCCTCATAACAATTGCTATCTAACACCAGCCGAAGCACAAAATCTGGGTCGGTGTTGAGGGCACGCAGTTCGGCACTATTGGTCGTCGCGGTGGCGGTGGGGGTGGCGGTCGGCGAACCAGCAGGGGTGGCGGTCATGGTGCTGGTTGGGGTAATGCTCGGCGTCGAAGTGACGGTTGATGTCAAACTGGGAGTTACCGGGGGGCGGGTATTGGTTTGCGTCGGTGTCGCGGTTGGCACTGTCGGCGTAAACGTCGAAGTGGCACGCGAGGGAGCTAAGCTATTAACATGCTCTGCCGAAGGTTGAATCGCGGCGATGCTGAAGGCTGCTAGGGTAAAAATCAGCATCCCCCAAAATAGAATTTTCGTCCGTATCATGACCCTTGTCCTCGTCATCCGTTTTGCAAGTCGTCGAGCATCATTTGGGCGGTGCGCCGTCCGATCTCAACCGCATAATTTGTCCCTCTATCCCAAGGATAGACTTGGCTCATGCTTGCCCAGTATAACCCGTTCAAAGGGGTGCGGATGTCCGGTATATTTTGCGAATGGTTGACGGTGGGCAGTGGTTGCGCATACGGCGCTCGGAACACCCACCATTTACGAATCCAATCTTTAGAAAATTTCGGGTTAAAGGTTGGCAGGGCCGCTGTGAACCGTTCGACGACCTGTTCCTCGGTTAGCTGAAAATATTCGTGGTTGGGGGCGACATAATCCCCACAATAAACCAGCCGATCGCCGCCATAATGCTCACGTTCCAGATAATTGGTATGTTCCACCAACGCCAGAAATGGAAAACGGCTTTGTTTTTTGTCGGGATTGTCGGCGGGTAGGTTCAGCCAATAGGTGCCGTCTTCTAACAACTGTTCCTTGAGGGCCAACACAATCACCACCGCGCCCATGCTGCGGAGACCATCCAATTGGGCGGCATAGTCGCCTTGAATTTGCGGGGCGGTCTGGCGTAATAGGCGGGGTGAGGTGGTGCTTAGCACTAGATCAGCCTCGACCTGTTCCCCGTTGCCGACTTCCAATGTAAAGCGCCCATTTTCCATTTGTGTGATGGATTTAAGGGGTGTACCCAGTCGGATAATCGCGCCGTCGTGTTGGACACGCGCCGCCACTATTTCTAAAAACGTTTGGAAGCCGCCTTCAAATGTGCCGAGGCGGGTTGTGCGGGAATGAATCCGTGCCCAGAACCACGCCATATTGACTTCGCGGTAAGACTCGCCGAATTTGCCAATCAGCATCGGCATCCATAGGGTTTCATAGGCTTGGCGGCCCATTTTCTTGAGCAACCACTCATGGGCGGTGTACTGCTCCATCTTTTGCCATGAACGGGCAAATTTTAGATAGAGCGTGGTAAAACCAAAACGGGCCTTCGCCATCAGCGACATTTTGGGCATTTTCAGCATGGTTAAGGCGGCACTGAGGACGGAATCTAGCTGGTAGTTCTTGCCCTCCATCCACATCGAGGTTTTGGGACGGGGGAACAGCACTTTTTCGCGCACGCCCAATTCATCAGCCAGACGCAGGATTTCCGCATCAGAAGCGAACCAGTGGTGATAGAACTTTTCGAGTGTCCAATCCCACCCCTCATCCCGAAAGCCAGCCGCCAACCCGCCGACCTTATCGCCCGCTTCATAGACGGTGACCTGATGACCCGCACGGACTAAATCCCATGCCGCCGAAAGGCCAGCAATACCCGCGCCAATCACTGCAATCTGTTTAGCCATCAGGCCAATGTCTCCTCGCTGCGAAATTCAATAGCTGGGTGTTGTTCGGCTTGCTCCACTTCGGCCTGCGCCTTGCCAAAGTCACTCCAGTGTAGCCCTTCGCGGATGAGGTAGATAAACCCGATCAGCGTGGCCTGAATCCATAGGGTGGCGTGGATCACCAGCGCAAAACTGGCGGCATCTACACGGGCAACATCGAAGGCCGTTAACGTCAAGATGGCAGCGGCATGGAAAGTACCCACATAGCCGGAAGTTGAAGGCAGCACGGTGGTCAGGGTACTAAAACCGATCACCAGCAGCATGACAAAAAAGCTGACCTCAAAATCAAAGGCCTGCATCACAATCCAATAGGTCGTAGCTTCGACTGTCCAACTGGCAAAAGAAAAGATCACTACCCCCACGAGGGCACGACCACTCCGCAGCGCCTCTAGGCCGCTTAAAAAATGCTCCATCAGCGATAGCACTTTTTGGCGGGGGCCACCGGGTAAAAGGGTACTTATGATGGGGGTGTAGATTTTACGGGCCAAATTGGGGGCAGACGCCAGCGCCAAAAACACTAACAGGGCCGCAAAAAACAGCGGAGTTGCGACGGTCACAACGGTACGCAGGGTATCGCCAATTTTGTCGTCAACAAAGATCAGCGCAGTAAAAATAAAGGTGAGCATGGTTAGCCCGTCAAAAATGCGCTCAATCAAAATCGTGGTCAACGTGGGGGGAATTGGGACAGCATCACGGCGTTTCAAGACATAGGCCCGCATGACCTCACCCAGACGGAAGGGCAGCAGATTGTTCGCCATGTAGCCGATATAGACAATTTTAAATAGACGACCCGGCGGCACATCTTTGACCGGACGCAGAAGTGAATACCAGCGCCAGCTAATCAGATAGGTGGCAATAGCATAGACGGGTACGGTCAGCAACAGCCAAAGGGGGTTGATGCCACGCAGGATGTCCCACAAATCATCAAATTTGAGGTTGCGAAAGCCCAGCCACAAAAAAAACAGGCTAAAAATTAGGCCAATGAACAGACTAATCCAGCGTTTCAACAAAATGTGCTTTCCCTGATTCGGTCTAAAGCGGAGAAGCATTTTACCAAAGACCCCACTGCTAAACTATACACATTTCCACCAAAGAAATCCTTTGTGTTAGACTTGACACTTGATTATTGCCATGATGGAGAATGACCGATGTCTACTTATTTCATTCGTCCGATGTACCCCGAAGATATTGAACCACTGGCGGATATTCGACCCGGCTTTGAGACGGACACGATTCTGAAAATTGAACCATTGGGGCAAGGCTTGGAACAAGGCTGGCGATTGGTCGAAACAAAACTCGGCACTCCTTTTCAAAAAGGCGCGGGGTATGATTTTACGCTGGAAGAACGCCAGAGTATCGCGGCACGCCTAGCCCAAAACGACACCTTGATGGAAGTGGCGATTGAGAAAAAGACCGGAAAAATCGTCGGGGTATTGGATGTCGAAGAAGAAACATGGCGCAATACGGCATGGATTTGGAATATTATGCTGGATGTCGAGGCACGCGGTCAGGGAATTGGGCGCGAAATGCTCAATCATATCATTAGCTGGGGGCGTCGGCGGGGCCTACGGGCGATTTTGCTGGAAACCCAGAGCAATAATGTTCCGGCGTGCAAGTTTTACCTGCGGATGGGGTTTCAACTAGTCGGTATCAACACAATGTTTTATACGAATCAGGATATGGAACGGGATGAGGTGGCCTTATTCTGGGGTTTTCCGCTGCGGGCGCGCTAGGATTAATCATCTTGCACAATTGTCAAGAATTCACCAATTATTTGACCTAATCGAACGGATATGTTAAAAAATCGCCCCAAGTCAAATTAATGACTATAAAAATTAGGGAAAAATGATTAAGGAGTTTTGAACAATGCGCCGTACCTTCCGTTTTGTTCTCGCATTGGCTGTACTACTTTCGTTTGTAGCCGTCAGTAATATTACGAATGACCGTGCCGAAAAGACCGCCTTCGCCCAAGCTGAACCCACTGGCAAATTGGCTGAAGTCATTGCTCGTGGAAGCCTCAACTGCGGTGTTAGCGGTGGTTTGCCCGGTTTCTCCTACCTAAATCCCAATGACAATTCATGGTCGGGGTTGGACGTAGACTACTGCCGCGCACTGGCAGCCGCTATCTTTGGCGAAGTAACCGACACCAATCTGGTATTGGTTCCGCTGACCGCCGCCGAACGTTTCCCGGCCCTGCAAGCCAATCAGGTTGATGTGCTGATTCGCAATACCACATGGACATTCAGCCGTGACACCGACCTTAAGGGTGACTTTGCCCCAACGACTTTCTATGATGGTCAAGGGTTGATGGTACCTATCGCGCTCGGCGTGGCCTCCATTGATGATTTGAATGGTGCCAGCATCTGCGTTCAGACCGGAACCACTACCGAACTGAACATCACCGAAGCCTTCAATGCACGTGGGTTCGATCTTGAACTCATCCCGTTTGAAGATAGCGCCCAAACCATCACGGCTTTCGAAGCTGGTCAATGCGACGTACTCACCAGCGACAAGAGCCAATTGGCCGGTCTGCGTTCTGGCTCGGCTGACCCCAGCTTGTATGTCATTCTCCCCGACACGCTGTCTAAAGAACCGCTTGGCCCCATGTACAGCGAAGGCGATGCACAGTGGGCTAACGTCGTTGACTGGACAGTCTATGCGACGTTCCAAGCCGAAGAATATGGCATTTCCTCCGCCAATGTGGATGAATTCTTGACCAGCGCCGACACCTCCATTCAACGCTTCCTTGGCGTGGCCGCCGCAGATGGCAGCCCCAGCCTCGGTAGCTTCATTGGCCTGAGTGATGACTTCGCCGTCAGCGTCATACGTGCCGTTGGCAACTATGGCGAAATCTATGACCGCAACATCGTGCCGATTGGCATTGATCGCGCCGGCACACTCAACGCTTCTTGGAAAGATGGTGGATTGATCTACGCCCCCGCTTGGCGTTAAATCTATCGCCGATAGGAAAACCAACAAGGGGTGGGTCATTTTGACCTGCCCTATTGTTTAATCAGGTACGGGTTGGCCTGTACCTATAGTGATTTTCATATGAGTTGATCATTACGAGGCTAAAGAAAGCCTCTGTGTATCAACCAATATGGGAATTGCTGTAAAAAATAGAAAAACTATTGTCTATAAAGATGACAACTGGTGTTTTTTGAATGACTGCCAAGACCGATTATTCTAGGAATGATGATTTTTTTGTTAACACCGCTGATCTAAGCGCCCGGCGTCCACCTCCACGCTCTAAAAATGCAGTGGTACAGTTTCTGAAACGCCCTATCGTTTTGGTCAGCATTTATCTGGCCTATGTCGTCTTGCTGCTCATCAATTGGGATAGCCTGAAAAACTGGCTGGTTGACGACATTTTGAATCGCCCCGCCGCCGAAATCGGCAATGGAATTGAGGCCATGTGGCTAGGGTTCTGGATCGCCCTGCCCTATTTGATTTACAGCATCATCAGTGCCTTTGCCATCCAGATGCGGTTAGGTATTCCCTTTTTCCGCAATCTCGATTTTTTGAGCGACATTACCCAAGTTGTCTTTTTATTTGCAGTTGTCGCGGGGTTATATACACTGGCGCTGAATGTGATGGATAACACCCAGATTCCAATTAACTGGAATGTGGTCCAGCGTCAGTTTCCGGTAGAGGTCAGTGAAGGGCCAGATTTCAACA
This sequence comes from Anaerolineae bacterium, assembly GCA_041753455.1. GTDB lineage: Bacteria > Chloroflexota > Anaerolineae > Aggregatilineales > J027 > CFX10. The sequence goes on from JBGSUK010000018.1 coordinate 94,667, forward strand.
AAGAAATTACATGGCTAAAAGACATTCCGCTGATTGGCAATACTTTGGCGGATGCTATCGTCCTGCAACCCGGTACGGTCACCCGTTCATTGATTACCGGGGTGATCAATACCCTGCGTGCCGTATTATTGGCTTTGATTTTTTCGACTGTCCTCGGCGTATTCGTCGGGGTTGGGCTACTGTCGAATAACTGGCTGGTACGGAATATCTCAACGGTCTATGTCGAAATCTTTCGGAATACGCCGCTTTTGGTGCAATTATTTTTCATTTATCGCGGCCTGTTGGGGGTGCTGCCCACTTCGCCCCGCGATGCCCATCAATTTGGCGACTTTTATTTGAGTGGGCGTGGCCTGAATTTCCCCAAAGTGTTGACCACCGACACCTATTCCTATTTTTTTGTCTGTGTGATCGCCGGATTGGTCGTTGGCGCGTTTTTGTGGCGCTGGCGGCTTAAGGTACAGGATGAAACAGGCAAACCCGCCAATACCCTCGCTTGGTTCAGTCTGGCCTTTGTGGGTCTGGGTGCTGTGGGATTGGGGCTGGCTTTTGCGTTAGGTGGATCGCCCTTTAAATTGGATTACCCCGTGCTGGATCGCTTCAATTTTTCGGGTGGGTCGCGCTGGTCATCGGGGTATCTGACGCTGGTCGTCGGCCTGACCTTCTATACAGGCGCGTTTATCGCTGATATTGTGCGAGCAGGCATCCAATCGGTTTCTTATGGACAAATCGAAGCCGCCCGCGCACATGGCCTCACCAGTAATCAGACTCTGCGATTGGTCGTGCTGCCCCAAGCGATGCGGTTGATTGTACCGCCGCTGACCAACCAATATTTGAATCTGTCCAAAAATTCCAGCCTTGCCATCGCCATCGGATTTTATGACCTGTATAACGTGGCGACAGTGGTGCAAAACCAGACCGGGCAAGCCGTTGCTCTATTTGCCATCTTGATGGGAGCCTATCTGGTGATTAGCCTGCTGATTTCCTTATTGATGAATATTGTCAACCGTTCGCTGCGGTTGAAGACACGTTAGAGAGGGCCGACACATGAGTGAATCTTATCATCGGCCTGATGAAACTTTTTATATCGCGCCCAAAGACGCACCCCCTTCGCGCCGTCCGCCCGCCTTAACGATTGGGCCAGCGGGTTGGCTGCGGAAAAATCTATTTAGCAGTGTGGGCAATACGCTCATTACTGTTATCACCGTCGCGGTGATAGCGGCATTTTTCTATGAATTGATTACGTGGTCGGTCGCTAAGGCCGAATGGAACGTAGTCAACAACACCACCCGCCTCATGATGGTCGGGTTATATCCCGTTGACCAGATTTGGCGTATTGAGTTGATTGCGGTGCTGCTGGTTTTCCTCAGTGGTTTGGGGCTGGGTGTTTGGGGTGGCAATGCACGGGGGTTTTTCATCACTTCACTGATGATTATTATCGCCGCGTTGATTATCCCAATTGGCGCAGAACGCATTGAAGCCCCCCCCGTCCGATTCCTAATCACCCCTACCGATGCCATTGGGCCAATGCTGTTTGTTGGGGATCAGGGTGACACAGTGAGGCTGGCGGTTGAACCGATTGATGATAATGCCATCGCGAATGAAACCGCGCCGTTTGTGGGGTATATTGAAAACAGCCCCGGTTCAAGCAGTTCCCGCGCTTTGTGGAATAATGCGAAGGCTCAAGTTGTCGCTGGTAGTCTGGATTTGACCAACTATAACCTGCAATTGACGGTGCAGTTGTTAGACGCCAATGGCAAGGTACTGGAGGAGCAGCTTTCAACCCCTGAACGTCGGCGCGTAAACTTTGAATTTGAACTACCCGACGATGATTGGTATTACGTGCAGGTGCTGCGCGATGAAACAGGCGAGGCGATCTATGATACGGTGGATGGTGTACAACTGCCCATTGCACCTGCCCGTAGCCTGCCCAACACGGGTTATGCGTGGGTGCGGATAGATGGCGTTACCACCATGTCCAGTCAGCTAACCGATGTGGAACAACGCACTAAAAAGTATGGGGATGTGCCGGCTGTCCAGTGCCCCACTGCCACCGAGTGCCGCCGCCTTGTTTTAGAAGAAAATGTACGTTTTGAAGGGGCACGCTCCTTTAAGGCGTTTCTGAAAACCCAACTCGATCCCTTCCTGCAAGAAATCATCGTATCCCTCATCGTGGGCTTCGCGGTGATGTTAACAGCTTATGCTATCGGGAATTTCGCCAAACAAAGCCGCAGCCCCGATAGCAAAAAAGTGGTCAGTCGGTTTACCATAATTGGCTGGGTGGTCTTCTTCCCGCTGAGTTGGATATTGCTCTCCGGTTTTGAAGACCCGAACAGTGTACATCCCTTTTTGCGGATGCCAGAGGTCGCACAATCGCTGTGGGGCGGTCTTATCCTCACCATTGTGCTAACCTTTGTGAGCCTGACAGTCGCCTTCCCCATCGGCATCTTGCTGGCATTGGGACGGCGTAGCAAATTACCCATTATCAGCATCTTCTGTATTTTGTTTATTGAAATCGTGCGCGGCGTCCCACTGATTACGATTTTGTTCATGGCAAAATTCATCGTGCCCTATTTCGCCAAATCCATGAGTGACACCGAACTGCTGATTCGTCTATTGGTCGGGTTGACGTTGTTTACCGCCGCGTATAATGCCGAAATCATCCGGGGCGGGTTACAGATTATCCCCAAAGGTCAAATCGAAGCCTCACAAGCCCTCGGTCTCAATCCATTTTCAACTAATCTATTTATCGTACTGCCCCAAGCGCTACGGGCCGTGATTCCGGCGATGATGAGCCAATCGGTTAGCTTATTTAAGGATACGACGCTGGTCTCGATCGTAGGGCTATTTGAATTTTTGGGCATGATTGAACTCATTGTGAATGGGCAACAGATTTATCGCCCCTATCAGCGCGAAGCCTATCTGTTTGTGGGGGTCATCTATTTTATCATCAGCTACATCATGTCGAGCCTGAGCCGCCGTTTGGAAGAATCTGGCGCGGGGACGGTACGGAAAATGCGTAAGGCGTAAAGGTGGGGTTCTTATATGAGTGAACAATCCAATTCCAACGGCAGCGGCTATATCATCGAATGCGAAGATGTCAACAAGTGGTTCGGTGAATTTCATGTCCTAAAAGACATCAATATGAAAGTCAAAGAACGGGAGGTGGTCGTCGTCATTGGGCCATCCGGTTCAGGTAAATCTACCCTGATTCGCTGCATCAATCGGCTTGAGGAACACCAAGAGGGCAAGATTTTGGTGGACGGCATTGAATTGAGCAACGACCTCAAGAATATCAATGCGATTCGGCGCGAAACGGGCATGGTGTTTCAGAGCTTCAATTTGTTCCCCCACCTGACCGTCATGCAAAATATCACGCTGGCCCAACGTTATGTGCGCCGTCGTCCCCGCCGCGATGCTGAGGATATGGCCCGCCAATTGTTGCAGCGTGTTGGCATCCCTGAACAAGCCAATAAATACCCCGGTCAGCTTTCAGGTGGTCAGCAGCAGCGTGTGGCGATTGCCCGTGCGCTGGCGATGCAACCGAAAATCATGCTGTTTGACGAACCCACCTCGGCGCTTGACCCCGAAATGATTAAAGAAGTGCTGGACGTAATGAAAGAACTGGCCCGCAGCGGGATGACCATGTTGGTGGTCACGCATGAAATGGGCTTCGCACGGGAAGTGGCGGATCGTGTGATTTTTATGGACAGCGGACGCATTGTCGAAATCGGCACACCCGAACATTTCTTCGAAAATCCCAGTCACGAGCGTACCAAGCTGTTTTTGTCACAAATTCTGTAGACGAAAAAGGAGTCGAAAAATCAAAATCAGCCCTTTTTATTTGGGAGTGATAAGGGTGAAGATTGAACACGTTGCTATATGGACACATGACTTGGAACGGTTGCGCGAATTTTATGCGACCTATTTTGGGGGCAAAGCCAGCGCAAAATATCACAACCCGCGCACCCAATTCGAGTCATATTTTTTGACGTTTGGGACGGAGACACGGCTGGAAATTATGCACATGCCGACGATCCCCCCTTCGCAAAATGATGTACAAAAACAATTCACCGGGTTAATTCATTTGGCGTTTGCGGTGGGGTCGGAGGAAGGGGTCAATCAACTTACCGAGCGCCTGCGGGCCGATGGTTTTCCAATTTTGGATGGGCCACGCCGCACCGGGGATGGGTATTACGAAAGTGTCACGCTTGACCCCGATGGCAACCGTATCGAAATTACGATTTAGTCCCCTAGTACCGATAATAGTTGATTCTGCGCGGCATCGGTCTGGCGCTCAAATCGAATCCGGCTGATTAGGATAAGGGCCGCTGACAGCACCATCATTTCAATTACAAATACCGCCCCATAGGAAAAGGCATAACTCGCACCGAGCAGATGCGAAATATCCCGCAGGGCCGCCCCAATGACTGAACCACCCCCGCGAAACATCAGGCTTGCCATTGTCCATAAGCCGAAATACGTACCGGCACGTTCGGCACGGCTGATCGACACCATCAAGCCCCATGTGCCGATATTCCACAGGCCCAATCCCAACCCAAACAGCAGCAGGGTCGGGCGGATGAGCGATTGCATTTCGGTAAAGGCACACAGCGCCAAAAATCCAAAGGTGACAATAAGCGTGCCTAAACCGATTTTGTTGATGCGGGCATAACTCAGTTGGGCCACGCGCCGATAGCTGACAAGGCCGAGCAGCGAACCGAGCAGCGCGGTTGTCCCCCAGAAGGCCGCAAAACGATTGGTTTCGCCCGTTGAAAGGTCAAAGACTTGTCCACCAAACGGCTCTAAAATCTGATCTTGGGCGAACGCCCCCATAAAACTCAGGCCGATATAGAGGAAAAATAGGCGAGTGGTACGATTTGACCACACCAGCCGCAGATCGTCCTTGAAATTGGGGCGGGTTTGCGGGGAGGCCATCTGGCGGATTTCGGCGGGAGTGCGGCGGCGTTCTTCGCCTAGAACCGAAAAGAACCACAGGCCAGCCATCAGAGCGACTACCACGCCAAATAATCCGAGCAGACCCTCTGGGGAATATTCAGGCAGCAAGCGGGCCGTCAATGCACCGGAAAAGGCGTACCCCGCCAGCAGCATCGTCCATGCCAAGCCGACCGCCCGCCCACGTTGATGCTCCGGGGCACGGTCATAAATCAGGGTGGTATAGGTGCTGCCAGAAAGGGCATAGCCGACGCTATTGATCAATAGAGCCGCCACAATTCCGGCCCACCAGATGCTATTGCCGGTTTCCGCCAATTCCACCGTCATGAAAGCCAACAGCATGAAGCCAATCGCCATCAGGCCGCGCCCACCCCATACATAAGGCAGCCGCCGATAGCCGCGCCAATGGGTATGGTCAGACCGTTGACCCGTCCAAACGGCAAGAGGGGCAAGGAAATAATTAAGCGCCAACAGCAGTGAAATCGGGGTGGCTGGATACCCCAAATCGGCAATCATGATGCGATTCCACACGCCCGATCCCAATAAATCCGCTAGAGCCGAGCCAACATTAAACATGCCGATTTTCATATTCCGCAGCACGGGTAAATTTTGTTCGGCAGGTTCAGTATCCATTTGGGAGATGTCTATAAAGGTCTCGGTTTTGGGAACGGCAGGCATTTCTACAACGGTATCCAGCATCGGATTTTCCTAAAACTCTTGGGTAGTTTTGCATAGATTTACGTAGAATTATAGCGGAAGTTGCCCCAAGATTGTGAAGTCTAACACAACTTTAAGACAAAGTTCACAAGGGAAAGCCAAAAGCAGGCCGATTGACCTGCTCTTTTACATCTATGCGGAAATTTGGAAGTGGGCTATTTCAAGCCACTGCTCACGGTTGGCGGCACAAGGGCGTAGGTCATAACGACTTCGCTGGTGGTGGCCTCGCTGGTAACGGTCACAGGCACTTGGATGGTGACACGATCCACAAAACACAGGGTTTCGTTGACGGCCTCGCACCAATAGATAGTGAAATCGGTCGAAATGAGATCACTGCCCTCGCTGAAATTTACGGATAGGGAGACGGGCAATTCCGGCAAAATCTGCTGATAGTCCTGCGACTCGGCAGGCACTTCGAGAGTCGTGGTGCTGGCGGTTTCGGCGGTGAATGGCGCAAGGGCATTTAGTTTGTAGCCTTCGGGCAGTTCAATCGCAAAGACCAATGCGCCCTGCCCCGGCGCGACGGTTTGCGCGTCAAGTTGAATCACTGTGTCGTCTAAGGCATAGGGATTCTCGTTGGGGTCGAGATTCAGTCCAGTCGAAGCCACCAACGCGCTCGTATCTGGAAACTCAACTGTGCTGACCGTCGCAGTGGCAAGGTCAATGATGCGAATGGCGTGGTTATTGGTGTCCGCCACATACAACTTGCCATCAGCAAAAAAGATACCACCGGGTTCATAGAATTGGGCTTCGAGCAACGGGCCATCTACCAAACCGGGTTCACCCGTCCCGGCAAACGTGATGCTCTCGCGGGTTTCGGGATTAATCTGCTTGATTTTGTTGTTATAGGTATCGGCGACATATAACAACCCATCTGGGCCAATCGTCACACCGAGGGCGTGTTCCAAGCGGACTTCATCACCAATGCCGTCCACATCGCCAAAATCGAACAGGCCTGTGCCGACAATGGTGATCACGTCTCCGGCGCGGTCAAGCGAGGCGGCGCGAATCCCACTGTCCTCTGAATCGGCAAAATAGAGGGTCGTGCCATCGGTAGCAAGGCCGCTTGGTTGCGATAATTCCGACTCACCCAGTGGGCCATCTACTAGGCCTTCACGGCCTGTACCTGCATGGGGTTCAACTACGCCATCCGCCAAATCAATGCGCCATAGTTGATGCGACCCTGCCATTGCAATATAGAGAATGCCATCATGTAAAACCAAGTCCCACGGAGAGGCGAGATCGGTAAAGGGGGCATTGCCGGGGCCGGGGGGATATGTCGCCGCCTTTTTGCCCGTGCCGGTCAAGGTGGAGACGGTCTGCGTAGCAAGGTCAATTCGGCGCACGGCGTGATTGACAGTATCAGCGACATATAAAATATCACCGTCTACCGCCAAGCCCTGTGGCTGGTCAAACATGGCGGCATCATACGTCCCATCGGCAAAACCCGCCTCGCCCGTCCCGATAATTTGCACGTTTTCAAAGGTGTCGAGGTCAGCGATCACAATGCGGTTATGGCTGGTGTCGGCGATAAACAGACGATTACCAGCGGGGTCAGCCAGCACTTTGCCGGGATAGTTGAGAGGGGTGGCGGCACGTGATTCGAGTTCCGGGGCGGATTTGGCAAGCGGAGTATCATCCAGCAACCCCGCCGCGCCATATTCTTCGACCATCGTGGTGAGGATGGGTTGGAAAATATCATAGACACCTTCACCGGCCCGGCCCCCGACAATTTTGCCAAGGGGGTCAATCAGTACCGTCGTGGGCCATGCTTGTACGCCATAGGTTTGCCAGAACACAAACCCATTGTCATTCAGTACCGGATGTTCCACCCCGTACCGCTGCACAATATTGCGGATGTTGTCAGTTTGACCTTCGTTGTCAAATTTGGCGGAATGGACACCCACGACGGCCAAATTATTGCCAAATTCCGCCTCTAAGCGTTTGAGGTCGGGAATGACGTGGATGCAGTTGATACAGCCATACGTCCAAAAATCGAGTATGACAATCTTGCCCTTTAAATCCGCCATTGTCAGCGGTTCAGATACATTAATCCAATCGAGTCCGGCGGGAAAATCGGGGGCGTCGTCATCCCCGGCATAGGTAAATTCGCTGCCGTCTTGGGCAAACATCTGCCCACTCACGAACCAGAATACGCCCACCATGAGGGCCACAATGCCAAGTCCAGAAAAAAGTCGTCTACGCATACTCCCTCGCCACGTTCGTATTTTGATGATCTATAGAATCTACTGATTGGTTGTCTTGATGTTCGAGAATCTTCCTTACGATTTGATTACACCCATTATCGCACATCCCCATCAACTTGAACTGAGAGGCAGATGAGATTCATTCAGATTCAACGTCGCCAAGCCGGGGCAGGACGGCTAAAATAGAATAATTGTTTCAGCAATAGGGAGTAGTGAGTAGTGGATTCGCCCATCTTAGATTCAATGAATCCGGCCCAGCGCGAGGCGATTACGGCAGTCGAAGGCCCGGTGTTGGTGTTGGCTGGCCCCGGCAGCGGTAAAACCCGTGTTCTGACCCACCGTATCGTCTATATGGTGCAAGAATCCGGTATCCCCACCCATCGCATTTTGGCGGTGACGTTTACCAACAAAGCCGCTGGTGAAATGCGCGAACGGGTGGAACAGTTGATTGGCAAGGAAAATGCCCGTCATTTATGGTTGGGGACATTTCATAGCATCTGTGTACGCATTTTGCGCCGAGAAGCCAACCTGATTGATTTTATGCCGGATTTTGTCATCTTTGACCGCGACGACCAAGTGACCTTGATGAAACAAATCCTGCACGATCTGCATCTTGATCCACAAAAACATCCACCCTATGGCTTTTTAGATACCATTTCTTCAGCCAAAAATGAATTTATCCTGCCGCAAAATCTCAGCACCGAAAATAAGGGCGACGAACTTAAAAAGAAAGTGTACGAGGTCTATCAACAGCGCTTACGGGCCAGTAATGCGATGGATTTTGACGACTTGTTGTTCTATACCGTGCGCCTGTTTCAACAATATCCCGATACGCTGGACGCCTATCATTATCGGATGCCCTATTTGCTGGTGGATGAATTTCAAGACACCAATATGGTGCAGTATGAATTGGTGCGCTTGTTGGCAGGGCCACGCCGCAATGTATTTGTCGTAGGTGACCCCGACCAAAGTATCTATAGCTTTCGTGGGGCGGATTATCGCAACGTCAAACGCTTCCAACAAGATTTTGACCCGCATACGATTTATTTGGAAGAAAATTATCGCTCCCATCAGTATGTGCTAGACGCGGCGATGGCGGTTATTCGCAAAAATGTAGACCACATTCCGCGTAATTTGTTTAGCCAGCGCAAGACCGGCCCGAAATTGGAGATTCACGAAGCCTATAATGAGCGTGAAGAAAGCCAATTTATCATCGAGAGCATCACCGAATTAGTGAAGCAGGGCAAAGCCAAACTGCGCGATTTTGCGGTGATGTATCGGCTGAATGCTCAATCACGTGTTTTGGAAGAAGCGTTTATCCATGAGGGCATTCCTTATTTATTGGTTGGGGCGACACGCTTCTATGGACGCAAGGAAATTAAAGACGCGCTGGCCTATCTGCGGGTGATTCAAAATCCTGCCGATGAAGTCAGTCTTTTGCGGATTATCAATATTCCGGCACGCGGTATCGGGCAAACGACCATTGAGCAACTGCGGGCATGGGCCATCAGCCGGGGTGAAGGAGTTTACGCGGCACTGCTGGCATTGGCAGGCGGTGAGGAATCGCCGCTAAGTGGACGTTCTAAGGCGGCCTTGGTGCGATTTGTGGAGATGCTGGAAGGCTGGCGGCTGATGCGCGAAACAGTGTCGCCGCTGGACTTGCTGGATACGATGCTGGAAGAAACCAATTACATTGACTATCTAAAGCGCGACAGGTCGGAAAAAAGCGACGACCGCGAAGAAAATATTGAAGAATTGCGCCGCGTGGCTTCCGAACATCAACAACAGACGTTGAGTGAATTTTTGGAAGAAATTGCCCTTGTCGCTGAGACGGATAATTTTGACCGGACGACCAACGCGCCGACCCTCTTAACACTCCACGCCGCAAAGGGCCTCGAATTTCCGGTGGTGTTTATCATCGGCCTCGAAGAAGGTCTGCTGCCCTATCGAAAGGCCATTGAGGACAGCAACCCCGTTAGCCGCGAACATCAATTGGGGGAAGAACGGCGGCTGATGTATGTGGGACTGACCCGTGCCAAAGAGCGTGTGTATCTGGTTTATACCTTTAAGCGCACGATGTGGGGGCAAAGCGACATTAGCACCCCGTCGCGCTTTTTGCGGGATATTCCACCGGAAATTACGACGGGCCATGCGGGGCTTAAGCCTTCGATGCAAAATATGCTTAGCCAGCCGCAAAAACAATGGGATACGACATGGGAGCCGCGCCGCCGACCCGATACTCCGCCTAAGCCAAAAAATCTGATTACTGGCGGCAATCCAGCACCCCCGACCCAAAAGCCGCAGCAACCCACCCGCTTTAAATCCGGTCAGCGCGTTGTGCATGTAAAATATGGTGAGGGCGTGGTCATTAAAAGTCGGGTGCATGATGATATTGAAGAAGTCGAAGTGCTGTTTACGCAGCAGGTCGGCAGCAAACGCATTGATGGCAACTATCTGCAACCCTTGAAGGGGGAGGAAAGCTAAGGTTCATGAGTACCCCTACCAATCGCCGCACATTGGTACTCGCTTCCGGGTCACCCCGTCGCCGTGAATTATTACGCCTGCTTGGTTTTGATTTTGAGCGGGTGGTCGGCACACTGGATGAAACACCCCGCCCCGATGAACTACCCGACGCCTATACCCTGCGTGTCAGCCTTGAAAAAGCCTATGACAGCATCGAAATGGCAAAAAAGGGGTCAGTGATCTTGACGGCAGACACCACCGTCGCCGATGGGAATATGATTTTGGGCAAGCCCGATAATGACGCCCATGCCGATGCCATGCTGAAACAACTGCGGAATCGTACCCATCAGGTCTACACCGCGATCACACTGCTGGATACCGCCGACCATCATGTTGAGCAAATTTTGGGGATTACCCAAGTCACCATGCGCGATTATTCTGATATGGAGATTGCCCGCTATATCACTAGTGGTGACCCCAAAGATAAAGCCGGCAGCTATGCCATTCAAAATGCTGATTTTCGTCCGGTGGCCCGCATCAAAGGGTGTTATGCCAATGTGATGGGTTTGCCATTATGCCATCTGGTGGTGTGCCTGCGCCGTTTTGGGGTCGAGCCGCATACCGATGTGCCAATGGGATGCCAGCAGTTCAATCAAATTGAGTGTCCGGTGTATGATGATATTCTGCGAATGCAATAGAAATTAAGGTTGCTGTGGGTTGAACGTTCATCAAACGTACATCTTTTGTCATCATCCCACGCTATAATGCACCCCACCGTTGGTCAGAAATAGGATAACACGCCATGAATCGTTCGCTTGTTCAGCCCAGCCAGCGCCTGCTCATTTTGGCTCTGCTCATCACGTTGCTTGTGTCTGCCTGCCAAGATGATTCATCGGATGGCGGCCTCAATTTATTTGGTGCAGCGCCTACCCAATTGGATTCCACAACGGCCCAACAAGTCGCCACGACCTTTTTGGATGCGTGGAAAGACGGCGATTATCCGACCATGTACAGCTTCATCAGCCCGAATGCCCGCGCCGCCTTTAGTCAAGAACAATTTGTGAGCATCTATCAGCAGTTGAGTGATGTAATTGGACTGCGTGGCCTGACATGGGACATCAGCAATGTGTTGGTCGAAGGCACTACGGCAACGGTTTCTAACGCGGTGACCTTTGAGACATCCAAACTGGGCACGTTTACTGACCCGGCGAGCGAAGATGTCCTCCGGAATATGTATTTGGTGGCGACCTCCGAAGGCTGGCGGGTGGCGTGGTCGCGCAATGATATTTTTGTAGATTGGACGAACAGTTCAAGTTTGGAACTGGTCAATACCCTGCCCACACGCGGCAATATTTATGACCGCGACGGTAATATTCTGGTGGCGCAAAACGGCATCCAGATTCAGATTTATCTGGTTCAGCAAGACATGCCGAGTGTGGATACCTGTATCGAAGATTTGGCGCGGGTGCTGCGGCGTGAACGCGAGGATATTCGAGCGATTTTCGCAAAATATAACCTTGACACCCTCTTTTATATGGGCGAGATCAGCGAAGATACGGCCCGCACTGATGGGGCCATTTTGGAAAGTTCATGCAGTGCCGATCTGCGGCCTCGCAGCACCCGCCAATATTACGATCGTGTTGCGCCGCATGTCGTCGGGTATGTCGGTCAGATTCCAGCAGGCGAAACCGCCGCATATGAGGCACAAGGCTATCCGGTTGACGCATTGGTAGGGCTAAAAGGGGTAGAACAAGCCTTTGAAAAACAACTAGCGGGTCAGATCGGGGTACGGCTACAAATCCGAGCCACCAATGGCAGTCTCATCCGTGTAGTCGCCGAACGTCCCGCCGAACCGGGGCAGAGTGTGTATTTAACGATTGACCGCGATTTACAGTTGATTACCCAGTCGGTACTTGCTAGCGCCTATGATGACGCTATCCCCACATGGTCAACCACCTCACCGGGGGCGGCTGTGGTGATTATGGAAGTCAATACGGGCAAAATTGTGGCGATGGCAAGTTATCCCGATTTTGATCCGGCGGTATTTAACCCCGACACGCCCTATTTCGACCCACAGGCAGAAATTGCGACCTATAGCTCCAAAAATGCGCTACTCAATCGGGCGGCACAGGGGGCTTATCCGTTGGGGTCAGTGTTCAAGGTGCTTTCGATGATCGCGGGCTTGGATAGCGGGGTGTGGCATTCCTTTGACAGTGTGAGTTGCACGGGCACATGGTATGGGGGCAATTTCGGCGATATAACCCGCTATGACTGGGACGCGGATGGACATGGCACACTCGATATGCACGGGGGCTTGGTTAATTCCTGCAATCCGTATTTTTGGACGATGAGTGTCGCCATGAATAGCGCCGACCCCTATCTGCTGCCGAATTACGCCAAACGATTGGGCTTCAACAGCTCGCCATCGCTACAGGGGTTGCCTACCGCGTCCGGTTATATTCCCGACCCGGACTCCATTCGCACCCTGAACGGCTATGAAAATTACGCATGGCAGCAAGCCGACGCGACCAATTTGGTGATTGGGCAGGGCTTGATGCAGGTCACGCCCTTGCAAGTCGTTGGAATGGTGGCGGCGGTCGCAAACGGTGGCACATTGTATGACCCGCTGGTGGTGGATCGGGTGCAGTTATTGGGGTCTGATCCTAGTGAGGTTTTCCAACCCAGCGGCCAAAATCTTGGTCTCAGCGCCGATGTATTGGCACAGGTACGGCAGGCGATGTGTGATGTCACCCTAACCCCGTCGGGTACAGCCAACTATGTATTCCAAGAATGGTATGACCAGTACAACTACGAGATCACGGTCTGTGGCAAGACGGGTACGGCCCAAGCGGGTGGTGAAGGCGTGCGGCCTCATGCGTGGTTCGCTTCATTTGCTGGGCCAGACCCACAAAATCCAGAGTTAGCCATTGTGGTCATTGTGGAAAATTCGTGTGAGGGGTCAGAGGTCGGCGCACCGATTACCCGCCGTATCTTGCAGCAGTATTATGGTCTCGAACAGCGTTACGGCATCCACGACTGGCCTCCATTATGGCAAAGTGGATGCAGCCCAGTGGTTTATCAATAAGGATTTTTGCAAAAGGAGGGCTATAAACCCTCCCTTTTTTATCAATGAGCTTTTTAGGCCGGAACGAGTTCCATCAGTTTTTCATCCACGACCTGATGGGCCATGCCAACAAACTGCTCAATCGGCATGGCGGGCAGTTCGGTGTCATCGCGCAGACGGACACTGACCGTGCCATTTTCCACGTCACGCGGGCCATAGACCAACAGATAGGGAATCTTCTGACCACGCGCCTCGACAATCTTCTTGCCCAACTGTCCACGCTCAAAAATCTCGACCCGGAAGCCTTCATTCTTGAGGCGTTCCGCTAACGCCCGTGATTCGGTCTCGACCTTGTTGCTGACAGGCAAAATCGCTACCTGCGTCGGGGCCAACCACAGCGGAAACTCGCCATTGAAGTGTTCAATCAAAATACCGATAAAGCGTTCCAAGCTGCCAAACGGCGCACGGTGAATCATAATCGGCTGGTGTTTGGCATTATCCGCCCCAACGTATTCCATCTCGAAACGCGCTGGCAGGGAATAATCCACCTGCACCGTGCCCAACTGCCATTCCCGTTTGAGTACGTCGCGGAAGATGAAGTCGAGTTTTGGCCCATAGAAAGCCGCTTCGCCTTCTTCTTTGAAATAGTCTAGCCCCATACGATCGCAGGCTTCGATAATGGCATTGGTCGCTACTTCCCAGATGGCCGGGTCGCCAATGTATTTGTCGCTGGCGGGGTCACGCATCCCCACGCGGGCACGGAAATCGGTCATCCCCAACGACTTAAACACATACTGGATCAGCTTGACCACGCCGATAAATTCTTCCAGCAGTTGGTCGGGCGTGACAAACAAATGGGCATCATCTACCGTGAAACCGCGGACACGGGTCAGCCCCGTCAATTCACCGGATTGCTCATAGCGATAGACCGTGCCAAATTCCATCAGGCGCAGCGGCAAATCACGATAGGAGCGCATCTCGCTCTTGTAAATCTGGATGTGGTGCGGGCAGTTCATGGGTTTGAGCATGAACATTTCGCCGTCCACATCAATCGGGTCATATTGGCTGTCGGCATAATACGGATAGTGGCCCGACGTCATATACAATTCGATTTTGGCGATGTGCGGCGTCACGACTGGCAAATAGCCCCGGCTGATTTGTTCATCATACAGGAAACGTTGCAGCGTGTCCCGCATAATCGCGCCTTTGGGTTTCCACAGCGGCAGACCCTTACCGACCAATTCGCTGAACGTGAATAGGCCCAATTCCATGCCAAGTTTGCGATGGTCACGGCGTTTGGCTTCTTCAAGGCGTTCCAGATATTCCGCCAATTGTTCGGGCGTTTCCCATGCCGTGCCATAGATGCGGGTCAGCATTTGATTGTTTTCATCACCACGCCAATAAGCACCAGCGGGTTCTTTAAACGAAATACTGAAAGCATCCGGGTTGAGTTCCCGCGTATTGGCGACATGCGGCCCTCGGCACAGGTCTTCAAACGAGTCCTGTTTATAGGTCGTCAGGACATTGGCTTCATCCTGAATTTTGTTGCCATATTCGTCCAATTTGCCCGCCGCTAAGCCGTCAATCAGTTCGATTTTGAAAGGCTGGTTGGCGAACATGGATTTGGCTTCATCCGCCGACACTACGCGACGCACAAAATCATGATTGCCGCCGATGATGCGCTTCATCCGCTTGGTGATGTCCTTGAGATCATCATTCGTCAGCGGACGGGGCAGCAGAAAGTCATAATAGAAGCCATCTTCAATGGGTGGGCCAATGGCGATCTGGGCCTGTGGAATTATCTCTAGCACCGCTTGGGCCATCACATGCGCCATCGAGTGACGTATGAGATAGAGCTTGCTGTCTTCGTAACGTTCCAACGGTTTGCACTCCTCTAGTGTGTTGCTGTTTGTGTTTTTAATCGGGCAGTCCGCAAACTGCCTTACCCCGCACACCACGATACTTGATCGTTGGCGGCGGCTGAGTTACTCGGCGATTGTTTGACCTGATGGGCCGATTGCCCAATGGGATTACGGGGTCGCAGCAGTTCCGCGTTGACTTGCATATTGGCCCATTCGCGTTCAATTTGCGCCCGTCGTTCAGGATCGACTTTGGATTTGGATGACTTAGGTGACATTGTACTATGCTCCTGCCGAACTCGCGGCACTATCAAAAGACCGATAGGGTTGATGAGTTCCGATCCGGGGGGGGCAGGTTCACCATTCTGCGCGGGAGTGGGAAACAAAAAACCCCATGCCAGACCGACATGGGGCGAGATTTCAAAATCACGCGGTTCCACCCAATTTACCCAACAGACTTTCATCTGCCGAGCCTCATTTAGCCGATAACGGGGCTGTCCGGCGCTGTTTACTCAGGGATCGCCTTTTCATCAGCACGCTCACGGGGGGTTTTCTCATTGGGCCTGCCAAGTGTGCTTGCAGCCAATGGCACACTCTCTCTGGGGCATTCTCTCGCTGATACTCGTCCCGTTCAACGCTTTGCATTGTTTTTCACAATAGCGGCTATTGGTGTTTAGAGCATATTGCAAAAAAGGCAGACTGTCAAGAGATTTAAATATCGGAGCATCATGAACAAACTAAATCTCGGCCCTCGCTACAACGGCACTCATCAAACCAGAGCCGAACCTGATACCCGGTATCATCCTCTACCGACGAGTTTTCACTTGGCCCAATAATTACTGCACGTATGTACTTATTATCAGGGATATAAAAGATTTCCGCACCCCATTCCAATGTTTTTATATGCCAATCCTCACCAAATACTTGAGAATAATCCTCAACGACTTCATCGAAACTGCGGTCTGTCGAAAAATAAAGCCTAGCATCCCCGCCTACACATACCATTGTGCCTCCCTTACGGATTTTCGGTTCTTCCCATCCCGGCAGAGGTGTATCGTCTGTTGCATTGACAATCAAAGGATACGTTTCATCGAGCCAACGATTAGCCTCTCTTTCCGCCCACCATGTCCCAAAATCTTCATAGTAGAAAAGCCAGATACAAAAGAGGCTTGGCAATATTACGCAAATAAAAACAACAACGAAACACCAAATTAAAAAATGTCGAAATCGTCTTTCTTGACCCGATGATCGTTCTTGCTCAGTCATTGGCCTATCCTTCCCAGTCAAACGAAGTTGGATTTACATACGTGGCAACCGGATATGAAACGCGCTACCCTTGCCAATCTCGCTTTCGACCCAAATCGTTCCGCCCTGTGCTTCGACGGCCTGCTTGCAAAAAGTGAGGCCCAAGCCTGCCGCGCCTTTGGCACGCCGATTGTCGCCTTGATAATAGGTGTCAAAGATACGAATCAGTTCATTAGGGGAAATGCCTTCGCCTGTGTCCATAACCGCTATTTGAGTACAACCGCGCCGTTGGTCACGTTTCGCTTCTAGGCGGACTTCCCCTTGGCGTGTATGACGAATCGCGTTGCTTAACAAATTGCTCAATATACGGGTCAAAATATTACGATCCGCCGCAACCGTCAAATCTGGAGAGGCCAGCATGATCTGGAGGCGACTGTCATGCAGTTGGGCCATTCCCAAAAATTGGCGCTGCATCGCCTCAAAAAATGGGCCAAGCGTAATCACTTCTTTCTTGACTGGAAATGCTCCCACCTGTAAACGATTTAAGTCAAGGATATTCTCAATGAGGATATTGAGTTGGGCATTGCCAATGCGTGCCCGTTCAATAAATTCTAAAACTTCGCCAGTGTCGCCCCCTCGCTGCACCGCCCGTTCAATCAAATCCACATAACCCATAATTCCACTGAGGGGATTTCGGAGATCGTGTACCAGCATTTGCAGAAGTTGTTCGTGAAGCTGTTGGGCCTCTATCAATTGTGTATTACGCTTTTCAAGGGTCTGGATGAGGTCATTGGCAATCCGAGACACATGGCGCATTTGGCTACCATAGTCGCGCTCGTCTAAGTCATAACCGAGTGGGGTCAGTCCAACCAGATGCGACAGTAGCCTTTGCAATTGATTGACTAATTCCGCGTCAAATGTCCATATCCCCCGAAACATGCGCTCGGCGTGTGGCACTTCTAGGCCACTTAGGTCTTTGGCGACCAGCGCACTAAAATATTCGGCAGATTCCACCACCAAAAACCATTCCTGTATCAACAAATGATCAGGTGGAAGTAGCGCATATTCAATCCCCGGTATATCGGGCGGGGTAATATCCGGCACACCAAAAATCCACACCGATTCAGCGTTTTGGGCAATTTTACGGTAACGCTCAAGGTGGGGTAGAAAAAAACTCAGTTTTTGGAAACCAGCCAAAACCCGCGCCGGAGTTCTGATTTCCATAACACAGTTTTCGATTTCTCGACTAATGCTTATGAGGCTGTGGCGGTATTCAGTAAAGAGAAAGGGCGTGCTTGGGTGGTCAACAATTTCAAAAAGTGAAGCATTTTCGGTCAAAGCCTGTATGCGCGTCATCCATTGACCTCTCTATAGACCAAAACCGTTTCGGCATAACGGTATCTGGGTGGACTGAATTATCTTCCTCTACCATAACGCGGTCTGGCGAGAAGGGCTAATTTTTGCCTTCAATGGGGTCGGCACTATATAACTGGGCAATAAAAAATGAGTCGTCCATCACCAACAAGGCATGTTGCGCTTCGGGTGGGTCTTGGTCGGAATCAATCAGGCCAACCGTTAGGCCATGACTTTCGAGCAACGTTTGGACTTTTTCGGTCATGGGGATTGGCATTTCACCCAACAACCCACGACCAGAGGTCAATAATTTTCCTAACGGCATGGCGCGGTTCAGGTCATCGGCGATGGTGCGGAAATTGCCATAATGCTGTCCATAAAGCTGAGTCAATTCCAGCATAAGGCCGTCTACGTTGTCTGGCATTCCACTAAAATAGATTTGCTTAAAGGGATAATTATGATTCCACAACATTGGATGGGTTTCGGTGTAGACCATCGAGTTGAATAGGCCGACACTCACCCGATGTTCACGCACGCCCAAACAGCGGATGATGTAGCTTCCGGTGGGGCGCAAGCCATTGCGGGATTCATCAAATTCGGTGGTTTGCAGTAGCAGTTGAACTTCTTCCGGCGTGCCTCCCATTTGAACCGTGAGCAAAGCACCCAGATGATTATCCGGCTCAAGTTCGGTCAGGATTGTTTGCAGAGTGTCGTCAGATGGGAGATTTGGCATATTTGCCCCTAATGGTTGGAAATAGGGTGGAGAATGCCCCACCCCATGTGATTAGGATGTTGTGGAGGGCGCTGCGGTACTTGATTGGGCATTGCCCCGTTGATTGGCGCTAATCCCACGATTGACCAGAATCAAACCACCGATGACCCCATGTACCATGCTAATGGCCCGCACGACCAAGGCCGTTCCAAGTGAGGCCGATTCTGCCACACCCAAAAAGCCAGTCAGAAACGCGACATAGGTAGCTTCGCGCAGGCCCAATGCGCCGGGGGAAATTGGAATTAATTCGACCGCCACCGCCATCGCCATCAATGGAATGAAGGCGAAATAGGGTACGGATTCACCAAAGCCGATCAGCACCAAATACGCCCCGGTCATGGTCGCCGCATTGGCAAGAAATGAAAGCAGCACCATATAGAACAGGGTGCGGGCGTTGCCGAGTTGAGTTTGCAGAGCCGTACTGAGTGAGACAATTTTTGAGGCGACTTTGCCTAGTTTGAAGCGTGTCAAAATCTTGGCAAATGGCTCGACAAACCAACCCATCCGCAGCACAAACAGGCCCACAATCCCACCCACCGCAAGGAAGTGCATGGCTAACTCAAAGGTCAGGGAGAGTTCTTCATAGCTGGTGAATAACAAAATGATGCTGGCGGTGACCAAAATTGTTAACATGCCAACCACACGCTCAATCATGACCGAGGCCACCGACGCGGCGGCTTTGCCCGAATCGGCACTCATTTCGACCATGCGCATGGCGTCGCCACCCATTGACGACCCCGGCATAAATTGGCTAAAAAACATGCCGACCAGATACGTCCCTAACAAACGCGAGGGTTTGAGATTGGGAATATCGCTTTGCTGTAACACCAACCACCAGCGGCCTGTTTTGATGACAGTCGCCGCGAAATTCAGCAGCAAGGCGACCAGCACCCACCATAAATTGACTTTGAGCAGGCCGTCAATCAGGGCATCGCGTTCGGATACGCTGTAGATGACAATCCCGAGGCCGCCTACCCCTAAAACGAGACGACTCCAATTCCAGATACGTTTCCAATTGAGGCGGGTGGAACGGGGTGTTGATTCGGTCATGGGCGTTGGGTTCCAATCACAGGCTCAGTTGAACGGTTGGCACGACGCCGGCCCGACATACGCTCTTCGGCAATGGCATAGGCATCCATAATGCGCCGCGCAACGGCTGTCCATGAATACTCATCTACCGCCTTTTGACGATTGGCTACACCGCGTGCCTTCAAATCGGGATTTTCGAGCGCCTCATGCAGTGCCCGCGCCAAATCTACCGGGTCATGGAACTTAGCATAGAAGCCCAAATCCGCCAAAATTTCGAGGCTGGCTGGACGTTCATAGGCCACAACGGGCAATCCCATCGCCATATAGAAATAGATTTTGGCGTCGCCTTCGGTGATGGCAATCTTGGGGGCAATCGCTAAATCGGCAAGGGCCATATAATGCCCGGTTTCCCGATATTCAACCTTGCCCGTAAAGGTGAAATAGTCTTTCAAGCCCTTTTCGGCAGCTTTGGCGGCATAAAGGTCTTCGTCGGGGAAACCCATCACCAAGAAATGGGCATCGGTATAGCCGCGTTCATGCACCAACACCCGCGCCGCCTCAATCATGTCATCCACGCCTTGATAGGCCTTCAGCAAGCCCATAAAGACAATGATTTTTTTATCGGTGGGCAGGCCCAATTTTTGATGCAAAACGGGGTCGTGGGGATAGGTGTCCGGTGAAAATTCATCCGTATCCACCCCGTCCAAAATGGCCCACGCATGGTCGTCGCTGAGGCTAAAACGCTCGCGTGAATGCTGGCAAATTTGCGTTGAGGAGGTCAAGACGACAGGGGATTGTTTTAGCGTCAGCCGTTCAATGCTGCTCAGGAAATTATAGTAAGAGCCGCCTTTGGCACTATAGCCATGTTCGGCAATCTCGCCGGAGAAGCTCCCCTGCATATCAAAAATATAGGGGATACCCAGCAGCTTCCACAGCCACCACGCCACCCAACACGAATCCCAGCCATGTGCATGAACCACATCGGGTTTGACTTCGCGGGCGACTTGAATAGATTTCAAGAGCAGCAGCAGGGCGAGATAGGGTTTTTGATAGGATGGGCCAGCGTCCGTTTTCTTGTACCAAGGAATGTTGACAATTCGGCGGATGTCTAAATCCGGCATATCACGCCCGATGTGATACGTCACCATCGTGACCTTGTTGCCCAATTTTTGAAGGGCACGGGCTTGTTCATAAATGTGAATATGACCACCGCGATCCACAAAAAAGGGAGTCGCCGCCACACACAGGATGTTGTAAGCGTTCTTTCGCTGCACAACAAACTCCTAAACTAGTAATCCAATGGGGAAAAGCCACGCGATTATACGGATTGGTGCATTTTATCACAAGGGTAATGTTCAACAAGTGGCGACGCTGACGGCTTATTGAGGGCTAGTGCAGCGTGACCAACACTTGATTCTGGTCAACATTATCCCCCGGCTTGACATTGATATGGTGAATCACACCATCACGCGGGGATTTCAGTTCATTTTGCATCTTCATGGATTCCAAAATCACGATCGGCATCCCTTTGGTGACTTCCTGTCCAACCGTGACCGGAATGGCGACAATTGTACCCGGCATCGGTGAACGGACAGTCGCCTCACCACCTGCCCCGGCCAGTGTTCCAGATGCCCGCGCTAGACGCATGGTACGTTCATCGGTGACATCAACCTCATACAAATCGCCTGCCATCAAAACCTGATATTTGCCGTCACGGTCTTCAACCACTGCCTCAAAGGATTGGTTGTCAATCAACAGCGAATAAATCCGATTGACCCCCATCGTTTTAAAATCCACATGCCGGACTTCGCCATTGACCATGACTTCGCCCTCGCGGTTGATTTCGACTTCATAGGTTTGCCCGTTGACGGTCGTAAAATATTTCATTTTTTCAAAACCTCTAAATGGCAATATAAACAAAGGGTGGACGTTGCCGTTCACCCAAAATAATCGGGGGTGATTGTTTTGTCAACCACCCCTTTGGATATTGCTGATTTCCTAATTCATCCCGGTGAGAATGATATTCCCAACCAGTCCTTCCAGAACATCCGCGAAGTTGGTTTTGATGAGCAAAGGCAGTTGATCGAGTGCCTCCACAGTTTCATCCACCATGATGTCCACCATCAAAAGATAGCGGCCTTCCGGGAAAACGTAACGGGCCTGAATGCCGGGTTTATCACAAAAATCACTGGTCGTGCGGGTGAATAATGGGCCACTCAAGGGAACATCGGTTTCATAGAGTGTATACCCCTGTGCAGTCATCAGCTCTACCAGAGAAGCGTCTTGAGCAGCAGCACTGGCGTTTTCCAAGCTGGCCCAGTCCAAGAGGCGGAAGCCAATACCAAATAATTCAGGATCAGGGGGGCATTGGGCAACTTGCCACACCGCGCCAGCTTCATATTCAAACCCCGCGAGGCCGTACCATGTGGTCGCGGCGGCTTGGGCAGCTTCGTCAAATTGACCGATGGCGGCCTCACTGCCGGTGAATAGACCCGTGCCCTGCTCCAATTGGGTAAATCCACTTTCGGCAGGCAGCAACGTAGACACGACCTCAAACGTTTGTTCACCCGTGAATGACACAGGCGGAACAAAGGTCGTGGTGACGGTGGTGGGGTCGGTGATAATCAACACCGTATTGAGCGTATCCCCCGGCTCACTAGCAGTGGCGGGGTCGCGGTCGGTCATGCCATCAACCACTTCCTGTCCCTCTAATACCTCACCAAAGATGGTATGAGCGCCATCCAGATGGGGGGTGGGGACGCGGGTGATGAAAAACTGACTACCATTGGTCGCGGGGCCAGCATTCGCCATCGCCAATAAACCCGGACGATAGAACGTTAGGAATGGCAAAAATTCATCTTCAAATTCGTACCCCGGGCCGCCTGTGCCAGTTCCCAGCGGGTCGCCACCCTGAACCATGAAATCAGCGATTACACGGTGGAAGGTGGTGCCGTTGTAATAACCTGCATTGGCGAGGAAAACAAAATTATTGACGGTGATGGGGGTAAACTGCTCGTATAGGTCAATGTAAATTGCGCCCTGATCTGTGCAGAAGATAGCCTGATAATTGAGGCCTTCTTCCAACACCTGTTCGGCGGCCTCATAGGTGCGGGTTTCGGGTTCGGTGATGTTGGGTTGAGCCGCTTCGCACAATTGCGTGGGGGTTTGTGTCCCGCCATCTTGCGCGTTCACAGGCTGCATTGCGCCTAGACCCATAACGCCTGTCGCCAATAGCACCAAAGCCAAAAGCGCACAGCGCATTCCAATAGAAAATGAGCTTCGCATTATCACTCCTAACGTGTAGTTATCATCAAATTTCGACTGCTGAGAACATCAACTGCTTCTCGGCATATATGATATGATCTTTTGGGCCAAATTACTCACTGGCATGGTCTGTAACCAAACACGCCCCGGCCCGGTAAGTGTAGCAAGGAACAAGCCCTCACCCCCAAAGAACATATTGGTGATGCCTTTGACCATTTGAATGTCATAGTTGACACTTGGCTCGTACATCGCAATATGACCGGGGTCTACTTTGAGGCGTTGGCCCGGTTGCAGGTTATATTCCGCGACCTCACCAGAAATTTCGACAAACGCCAGTCCCGGCCCAGTAATCTTCTGCAACACAAAACCTTCACCACCAAACAAGCCTGTGCCCAATTTGCGCCGGAAGTGCATTTCCATCTGAACGCTGTCCTCCGCACACATAAAAGCGTCGCGTTGGGCAATCATGCTATGTCCGGCTGGGAGTGGCAGGGGGATGATTTTGCCCGGTGCTTCTGGCACAAAGACAATCATCCCTTGGGGGGCCGTACAGGTGTAATTGGTCAAGAAGAGGCTTTCACCTGAAAGCGCACGCCCTAACATCTTGCCAATGCCACCACGACCCGATGTTTTCATATCAATACCGTCTGTCATCCATGCCATGCCACCCGCCTCGGTATAGACGGTTTCGCCTTGATTCAGACGCATTTCAAGCGACTGCATGACTGTACCTTTGATCTCGTATTCCATAGGGATTCCCTCACAGAAAAAAGTAGAATACTCCCCATGATTGTAGCACGATTCAAAGATTTAGCTGATTTCTGGTTCTGCCTCTTCGCCGTCTTCAGCAGGGGCAGGGGTGGGGACTTGAATGTCCACAGGCTCACCTAGCGCAGTATAGTCGGTGGTGGCTTCGCTGGTAATCACGATCTTCGCCGCATCACCGCCCGTTACATCAGCGCCGAGTTCCACATCTACATTAATCACGGCCTGCAAACGATGGGGCAAATTGTCGTCTTGCCCAACCCAAACCGTGTATTGGATCGTCATGCCTGCCAAAACCGCCTGTACAATCGGGTCATTCGCATCACCTAGACCGACCAAAGCGGCCCCATCCACACTGCTAAACAAGGCGCTGGGGTTCATCGTCAGGGTGAACACACGCATCAACTGGCCGCTGATGCCTTCATTGGCGCCTTCTTCAATTGTGGTGACGGTATCAGCCGTAAAAACTGCGCCGCTAATCCCGCTGAGGTTAACGATATTGGTAAAATCGAAGTCGCTACCCAACGGCAAGGCATCCGGGTTTTCGTTGATATTTACCCAATCTGTCGCGGAGAAAAGGCCTTCAACATCAGTGGGGATACGGACATAGACTTGCCCGTCAACCTGCACCACTTCAAGATTGATGTCGTGTTCGGCGGGGTCATCGTTATCGGTAGTGTCATCAACAAAAACCGAATTGCTTTGTTCTACTACAATACTGCTGGCTTCGGTCTGGCCTTCACTGGCAGGACGCACCTGCGCGGTAATGGTTTGCTCAACCTCAATATCGGAAGCAATGGTCAAATAGCCCTCACCGCTACTAAGCGTCTGCGATTGTTCGCGTTCCGTAGTGGCTTGATAGCCCGGTAGGCCATTTAAATTGGCAAAGGCAGTCGTCACAACACCCAGCAAATCCTCGCCATCTTGGGCCTGTGCGGGTACAACCGCCAGTATCATCAAGGCCGCAATGACCACCACCAAAAGTTTACGAACACTCATTGTAGAATTTTTCCTTTCATTTCGTCGCCATGCAGTCAAGTTTCAACGCTCGACTGAAAAAGTGCCTTAAAAATGGATTATGTGAATTTTTAACCCGACCTATTTTACCTAATGTGTCGTCGTCTACCATGTCTAGGTTTTTTGATGCTAAAGGGTTCAAGTTTTGTCGGATTGAACCTTTGGATTGGATGTGCTTAACGATAGGCCTCCTGACAATCTGCTATAATTGGTTAATAGATTGAAAAAAGCTGGTGAGGACTGCTATGGATTTTCTACCCCCTCCATCATTACCCCAGCCTGCTGAGGGCCAATTTTTTGTGCGCTACCTGCGTCTATATGTCTTGCATCAGGTGGAACAGCACACCACCAACGCGAGCCTCAGTATTTTGCGGACACGGATTGCCACTGTGCGTTACGTTTTCACCGACCTCCCCAAACACATTGACCAACAGTGGCAGGCGGATTCGATTAGCGGGGTGTCGTTGGCTCAAGAAATGCTCATCCCCCGTTTCGAAAATCTACTGATGGACGACCAAGCATGGATCAAACTGGGATTAATGGGGGGCGATCAACCCGTATGGCAACCTTACCTCGGCCTACGCCAGACCGCACCGGGACGCTTTATTGATGCCCTCCCAACGTCGCGTAGCCTTATGCGGAACCAACCGCCCTTGCCCCCCAAATTGGCCCGACCCGCCGCCCGATTTATGCTCAATGTGGAACGGGCACAGCGGTTGCTGGAAGTGACCCAGACCGCCTTGCAGGTTGCCGATAGTGCCCTGCGGGTATGGAATAATTGGAAAGTGGGCCAAGCTGAACGCAAATTGTTAGAAACCCGCCGCCTGCTGCTGCAAGATTCGATTCATGCCACGCTGGCTGGTCAACAAACGGCCCTGAATCAGAGCCTAGAACCGGGATTCGTGGCGGGCTATTTAGCCGCACATGGCGACGACGATGCCTATGATGTCCTATTTGGAGATGTAAGCTAATGGGTGAATTTGATCAATACGACGGTCAGAATAACTTTAACGAACGACGCCGTCGCAAAAATCGGCTCGGCAATTACGAAGATGACGCCTTTGGCATGGCTGATGCGGGTGATCGGGCCGATGGGGATTTTGCCAATATTGAGGATTATGCGGGTGGTCTGGTTGAGGAACAAGGCCGCAACTATCGGGATTGGGACGATAATTCACAGTCCGACCCGCTGGCTGACCCCGTGCCGACGATCAATCCGCGCTATCGCCGACCGGGTGCGCCTGTGCCGCCCCTTGACCCCAATCAACCTTCCCCGGCGGTCCAACGTGCAGCCCAATTGATGGAACGCGTTAATCGCCGTAACCGGGGCATTGCCATTGATGAGCCAGCGCCCCGTCGTGGTCGTTCGCGGGCCGATGCCTATGAAGATGACCCACAGCAACCCGGCGGCAACATTATGGATATGCTTGGTGGCCTCGGACGTAATCTGAATATTCCCGGCCTGCCCACCATTGATGCCAGTGGGGTTGGCAACGCCTCCAAATCTATTATGGCGGTGCTGCTGGTTATCGCGTTTCTATTGTGCAGTTGTTTGCTGCTCATGACCGCTTGGATCATCAGCCTATTTGCGAGTTAGGACGTGCCACATGACTCAAAAAATCGCGGTGGCAATTATTCATGGTATCGGCAAACAAGACCCCGAATTTGCTGCCGAAATCAGCGAGGCGCTCATTACGGCTTGTGGTGAGGAGTATCGGGACGAACTTGTCATCGAGCCGATTTATTGGGCACGGGTCATGCAAGACGCCGAAGATGAACTTCAGCGACGGTTGCAGCAGGGTGGCAAAATGGATTTTCCGCGCCTGCGTGAATTTGCGATTGATTTTGTTGCCGACGCGCTGGCCTATCAACCTGCCCCCGGTGATCGGTCAGCGTATGACGGCATTCACCGCGTTTTTGCTCAAGCGATTCATAAACTGGCCCAACCTGAAAAAACAGGCCCGACGGCCCCCTTGTGTATCATCGCCCACAGCTTGGGGACAATCATCAGCAGCAATTACATTTACGACCTGCAAATCGAACCCTATCGCCCGATAATTTCCGCCAATGTCAAAGATGCGATGAGTGATACCCCCATCGAACGCGGCGAAACATTGACGTTGTTTTTTACGATGGGCAGTCCAATCGCGCTGTGGAGTCTGCGGTATGATAATTTTGGCAAACCCGTGCAAGTGCCTGCCCCGCAGTTGGCCCACTATTACCCCGGCTTAAAAGGCGAGTGGCTAAATTTCTATGATAAAGATGATGTCGTGGGGTTTCCGCTTAAAACGTTGAACGAACATTATGGGGCAATGGTGACAGCGGATTGTGAAACGGATGTGGGCGATTTTCCGGCCAATATCACCCCGGCGGCCCATATGGGGTATTGGACAGACCCGGATGTAATTAGGCCAATCGCGGAGTCCATAAAACGGGTGTGGCACACCATCAACGGTTAACCACACCCATTCCTCATTGACCTACGCTTCGGGAGCCAAATTTTTTAAGCCTTCGATCAGGTTGGCAAGTTGCTGCAAATCGGACTTGGTGATTTTTTGCCCAGATTCCAAGACAGAAACCCCATCCAACGCTGCTAGAACCAAATCTATCAGGCCATCCGAAAGAGGACGCATTTCAGGCGGTGTTGTAATTGGATCCAATGTCTTAAGGTTCTCAATTTGGCGCCGTTCGTGTTCAATCGGTTTTAAGCGGTTTTCACGTTTTGCCATCGCCGCCTATCCTGCTATTTCATATTGGCGATGATCGCGGTGGCGAATTCGCTGGTCTTGACCTGCTTCGCGCCTTCCATTTGACGGGCAAAGTCATAGGTCACGATCTTTTGGCGAATGGTGGCTTCATAGGCATGGGTTATCATGTCTGCCGCTTCCTGCCAACCGATATGTTCCAGCATCATCACGCCGGAGAACAACAGCGACCCCGGATTGACGACATCTTGGTCGGTATATTTGGGGGCCGTGCCATGTGTCGCTTCAAACAGGGCCACCGCATCCCCCACGTTCGCACCGGGGGCAATGCCAACGCCACCGACCTCAGCCGCAATCGCGTCGGAGAGGTAGTCACCATTCAGGTTCGGGGTTGCAATGACCTCGTGTTCAGAGGGGCGCAGCAGCATTTTCTGGAACATGATGTCGGCGATGGTGTCCTGAATCAAAATCTTGCCTTCGGGCACTTTGCCGCCATGATTCTTTTCAACATCGTCCCAGCTAATAGTCTGTTCGCCAAATTCCGCCGCCGCAACTTCATAACCCCATTTGCGGAAAGCGCCTTCGGTGAATTTCTGGATATTGCCCTTATGCACCAGCGTCACACTCTTGCATTTGTGTTCAATGGCATATTGGATGGCCTTGCGTACCAAACGCTTGGAGCCAAATTCACTGATGGGTTTGATGCCCAAACCAGCACCTTCGAAAAAGCCTTCAACATGCAATTCTTCACGGAGGAAACGGGCCAATTTTTCGTTTTCGGGTGAGCCGCTTTCAAATTCAATGCCCGCGTACACGTCCTCGGTGTTTTCGCGGAAAATGACGACATCAATATCTTGGGGGTTTTTCACCGGGCTTGGCACGCCTTCATACCAGCGCACCGGACGGATGCAAGCATAGAGGTCTAGCACCTGACGCAGGGTGACGTTTAAGCTGCGGAAACCACCACCAACGGGGGTTGTCAGTGGGCCTTTAATCCCAACCAGAAATTCACGCAGGGCATCAAATGTTTCTTCGGGCATATAGTCGCCATTAAACACGCTGGCGGCTTTTTCGCCGGAATAAACTTCCATCCATGAGATTTTACGTTTGCCGCTGTAGGCTTTTTCGACTGCGGCGTCCCAAATCCGCAGCGAGGCGTTCATAATGTCGCGTCCAATACCATCACCCTCGATGTACATCAGAATGGGATGGTCGGACACCACCAATTTGCCGTTTTTATCAACCGTTATTTTATCCCCTTCAGTAGGGACAATAATTTTTTCGTAGGCCATGACGGGCTTTAACTCCTAAATTTGTTACGTTCATCCAGCGAAACGGGGTGAATTATAACATATGCCTGCGCGTGCAAACCCGCCAAAATTTCTTTATAGGGCGCGTCCCCGAATATAACGCATCAGCATATCTTTGCGGATGAATAAAAAGATGGTGAAGCCGGCCAGAAAACCCATGACATGGGCTAGATGTCCGATGTTGCTCTGATAGCCGCTTTTGATAATGGTGATGGAGGGCACGGTTTCCATAATCAGAAAAGGGAACAGCAGCAGCACCGACGGGATTTGTAACCGCCAATGCCACCAATCAGGTCGGCGGCGGCTAAATAGGCGAATCGGGATGACACTCAAGAAACGCAAAAACGACCCTATGCCCCACAAACAGGTGATGCGTTCGCCATAAAATAGGATGAGATACGCCCCCATCACACCGGAAATCGCCCCACTTGCGCCGATGCCGGGCAGATTGGCTTGCGACTCCAGTGGGTTCAACATGGCATCGAACACATTAGCCGCCATGCCTGCCAGCAAATAATAGGCCAGAAATCGCCAAGGGCCGCACGCATCCTCGACCCGAAAGCCAAAGACACGCAGATAGAGCATGTTGCCGAATAGATGGGCAAAGCTGCCGTGCATAAAAATGGAGGTAAAGGTTACAAAGGCGCCGATGCTTTGTGCTTGGTACAACTCGGCTTCCCGATAGCCATACAAAAAATACTTGCTGCGTAGGGCTGCATAGCGGTAGCCCACCATATCGGGGACGAGCCACAGCATAAACACCACGACATTCAGCCCGATGATTGTCCATGTCATCCAAGGCAAGGTGCGATAGCGCATCTCGCCCCGCGAATCTTTATAGGGCATCGGGTAGACCAATGAGGACAGCAGAAGTTCAAGAATCGTAAATAGGATGGCAAGCAGGATAATCGCCATTTAAGCTAAACTCCCCATTTAGCCGCGAGCAAAGATAAGGCGATTGGCAACACTAATTTGAAAGCGACCAGCAGTAGCACCCCACCCAGCAGGCCAATCACAGCGCGTGCTTCGGGTACGATTTCCGGCGGGTCGTCTTGATCCGATTTATCACCTAGCCAACTACCAAAAGGAAATTGGCGGGTTGCTGAGGTCGCCGTGACCAGCAAATAGCCCCCTAAGACTGACAGGCCGACCCCCAACCAGCGCCGCCCCATCTGCGAAAAATCTAGTCCGGCGTCTTGGAAACCCAACATCAAAAACAGCAGACTAACTGCCATTGCCTCGCGGAAGGCCAACAAAAAACTGCGCTGTTCACGTTCGCTCATCACCGGAATTTCAAAACGGAGGGCGGCTTCGGCTTTTTTGCCATCTTCGGTGCGTGGCCCCAAACGGGCGGCTTGGTCATAGGCAACGGCGGCGCGTTTAGGTTGGCGCGTCTGGCGATAGGTATCTCCCAGAAATCGCCATAGAGTTTGATTTTCGGGGTGGCGTTGCAGGGCGTTTTCCAATAATTTGACGGCGTTTTCGGGGTGACCAGCATCCTTTAACTGCTGGGCCGCCTTTAAAATGATGTCCGGGTCGGCATCGGGTAAGCGTGCCAGACGCATCCGGATTTCATCCGCCTCACGCCATCGCCCGATTTTTTCCGCTAACTCAATCCCCAGTAGATAAACGGTCGAGGATGTTGAGCCGCCACGCAAAGCCCGTAACATCAGCGTCCATGCGTCCTCAGTAAAATAACCGTCATAGAGGGCTTTGGTCGCTTTTGCCAATGCTTCGGGGTGATCTACGCGCATCTCCAAAACCGCCGTCCACGCTTTGACCGCCGCCTCCAAATTGCGACGGTGCATGGCGACCTCAGCGTAATTTAATAATTTTTCGACGCGCTGTACTTCCGCCGCAGTCAAGGGTTCGTTGATGGTTTTGGGTTGGGAGGTCGGGGGAGGGCTTGACGATGGGTGGTTAGGTGGATTCTGCGGGACTAGGGAATTTGGAGGTACGGCTTCCATCGGATACTCCACCTAATTACAATGTGCTTTCAAACCATTCTACTATTTTTTGGGCATACTGCTCAGGATATTTGATGTGGACGCGGCGGTGTCGGCAGCCATTCGCAATCCAAAGGTCACTGCCCGAAGGGGCACTTGCGGCGATTTCGCGGATGGCATGGGTTGAAACAAGCGTATCATCCGCGCCATGAATGAACAGCACCGGACATCGAATATTCTGAATCCAACAATGGGTATTTACGTGGTCAAGCCGCGCCAAGCTGATGATTGAGCCACCCGCCATCAACAGCCACGCCAAAACACCTGTCACCACGGGGGGGATGTTTTTTTCAGCCAACCAGCCAGTCAAGGTTTGGTGTAGGGTGGCAATCGTGCCATCCGCTACAATCGTGCGAATTTGTTTGGTGCGTGCCGCCGTCAAGATAGCGGTTGAAGCGCCCATGCTGAAGCCCAACACGCCAACTTCCTCAATGCCATGTGCCCCGACCAGATAATCCAACGCACCGAGTAGGTCATATTGTTCGCGCAGGCCAAAGGTGACAAAATTGCCCTCGGATTCGCCATGCGCCCGAAAATTAAACATCAGCACATTAAAGCCGGCATCGTGCAGTACCCCTGCTTGGCGCACATCGGCGTCCATGCTGCCATTTTGCCCATGACATTGAATAATCGTGCCTTTGGCGGTGTGGCGTACCGGAATCCACCAGCCATATAACAGCAAATCATCGCGGCTATAGAAACGCACCCGTTCAAAGGGCAGGCCGTGATTGGCGGGTGAATCGGGGGGGTCGGGGGGGCGGCGTTCCACCAATTTTTTGCCGCCTAAGCCCGCAAGCAGGCCGACAACACCGATCAGGAATGCCAAAAGCCCTTTCATAGCCTATCCTCAATTGGCTTCGATACGGACGGTGCGGATCAAGTCCCCCGGCGGCGGATTGGGGAAACGTAGCGGATCACCGGGGTTGCGCGGGGTCAAATCCCGCACCACATCCATACCCTCGGTAATCACCCCAAAAATTGTATACTGCCCGTCCCATTCGGTTTCATGATTGGGCAGCGCCCCAAAGGTGATAAAAAATTGACTACCTGCCTCGCCAAGTTCACCGGGGGGATGCGACATCGCCACCAAGCCCTCGCGGTCAAACAGCAGGCCGTTTTGTTCCTCACCTGAAATACGATAACCCGGATACCCGCGTCCGGTGTCGCTGGGGTCGCCGGATTGGGCATAAAAGTTGGGGATGACCAAGAAAAAGGTGTTGGCATCGTACCAACCCTGCTGGGCCAAAAACACGAAATTATTGACTGCCTGAGGGGCTTCATCTTCAAACAGGTCAATCCGAATAGCGCCCTTTTCGGTTTCGATGATGGCCTGATAATCTTTGGCGGGGTCGAGGGTGAACGGCGGCGCGGCTTCAAAATAATCCTGTTCCAAGAGGGCCAAACGCACCACCCCATCGAGGCCAAACAGGTCATCGCGGTCATTCAACAATGCGCCGTTAATCAGCAGGGTCGGAATCCCGACGATTTCCAGCGCGGCGGCCTGTGCTTGATACTGTTCGACCAGCGGGGCATACAGGCCTTCATCCAGTTCACGGTTAAAACGTTCGACATCCAAGCCAGCGGTGGCGGCATAGTCCGTTAACTTGGTACGAAAATCCTCCGGTGAGAGGTCTACCCATTCGGCCTGTGTGGTATACAAAATCGCCTGCATATCCCAAAAATGATCTTGGGCAGCGGCGGCTTCAGCGGCTTGGAGGGCCAGTCCCGCTTTATCGTTGCTTTGGGTATCGGGCAGGTGTCGCCAGATCAGTCGCAAATTTTCGGGATATTGACCGCGCAAGATTTCTAGATCACGGGCATAGCGGGCACAGCGGGAACACTGAAAATCGGCATACATGACGATGGTCACCGGGGCATCATCCGGCCCTAAAATATAATCGCGGGGTTCAACGGTCTGTGAGTCATTTTCAAGGCTGAGGGCATCCGGTGTTTGCGTAATCGGTGGCGGCGCGGTGGATTCGGTGACATCTACCTGTTCACCTTTTTTGTCATCACCCCCACAGGCAACCAGCATCAAACCAGCGGCGATTAGAACCACAAACCAGCGTATGTTTCTCAAATTCATGTTCCTTTTTAGCCCCGCATGACCTGTTCATAGACTTCGAGTGTTTTTTGGGCGGTTTTGCGCCATGTAAATTTGCTCGCCTGTCCCCGTCCAGCATTGGCTAGATGGGCGTGCAAATCATCTTGAATCATCACCGCCAAAATCGCTGCCCCCAACTGGCGTGCATCATCCGGCGGCACAAGATAGGCCGCATCACCCGTCACTTCGGGAATCGAGGATACGTCGCAGGCGATCACGGGTGTGCCACACGCCATCGCTTCAAGGATGGGCAAGCCAAAGCCCTCATAGCGACTGGGGAAAACCACCGCCTTCGCCAAACGATAGAGGGCGGGTTTATCGTCCTCGGCAATCTCGCCCAACCACATCAGATATTTTTCAATATCGAGTTCATGGGCATAACTCCGCAAATCAGGAAATCGCGGCGTGCCCCATTCTTTGGGTTGATTGCCTGCCAATACCAATGGTATCTGTTCGCCTAATGATGGCCCGGCATACGTCCACGCCAACAATAAATGATGCACATTTTTGCGGATGTCGAAGCCGCCAAAATACAACACAAATTCGCTCGGCAGGTCATATTTTTGGCGCACAGCCTCATCTTCATCCGAATAGGCCGCCGGACGAAAACGATCATCCGCCGCCAGATAAGTCGGGGTGATTTGCTCGGCAGGGATGTCGAGATGCTGCACAATATCGGCTTTGCTGGCTTCCGACAGTGTAATGATATGCGCCGAACCTTTGGCCGTCGCGCTGACCAAGCTGGTATAAAATTTCGCACCCGTCCCGCCGCGATATTCTGGCAGCACCAGCGGAATAATGTCGAGGACAGATGTCACCAAACGGGCAGGCTTGCTGCTGAGTGGCCCGCCCCAATACGGCACATGGGCCATATCCGCGCCGACCTGTCGCACGATTTGGGGATAACCACGCTGCTCGAACCAGACCTTTTGCAAATGGCCCTTAAACTTGGTGGGGGCATGGGCAACACTCACATTGTCGGGCAGATCGTCTAATGCCTGCATAAAATCCGGCACAATCAGCGTCATCCTCAAATCTGGTGCGACTTTTGGCAGGGCGGTCATGAGATGGCGGATATATTGACCACTGCCGACCCGATGTTGATTCCAAAACCATCCGTTAAAAGCGATGTGCATCCTATTCAATCCTAAACGTGTCTAAGGTAACCGTATTATCCGGTAAGGGATTACCAGCGGCATCCGTTGCATGTAATCGCGTAAAAGTCTCAGCTTGATACAGCCCAATCTTGACCTGATATGCCCCGGCTGGCAAGCCCGACAATGGCAACATAATCCTATCGGGAATCCGTTCCCCGGCATCCCATGCCCATGTCGGGTATTGGTCACCACCTGCTAATGGGTCGAGTTGGGCTACCTGCTGACCGCTGGCATCTTCGATATGCACAAACAGTTTATAGGTATCGGCGGGGCGGCTACGTGTGCCCCATGTCAGGGCCAATTGCAGGGTTTCGGTGTCCTGCGTGATAGCATAATCTACCAGTGAAATGCCCTCAAATCGAAATGGCGCGGCGTCCAAATCGGCGGGGTCAATTTTCGCGGCGGGGGCGACGAGTGAACCAATATAGGTGGTAAATAATTCGCTACCATCGGGAGCGTAATTCGGCAGGCGGTTGCCCGTTTCAAATTGCAACAGGGTCAAGGACAGCCGATAGACCTGCCCATTTATCAATTCCCCACCAATCGGTAACCCAAACGTATCACAAAACGACCTACCCGGCTCCCACAGGGTATAGTTACCCAGACCGGGATACGATTCGCGCCGCCCAACCACTTCATCATCCGGCCCGATGACATGCAGGGCAAACGCATAGGGCACGGGGATTTGTTCGTCCGCAGCTTCGGCCCGCCAGCACAACGTAAATTCGCGGGTGTCGCCTATGTGAATGCGCGTATCATCCAGCTTGAAACCTAGAAAATCGGCCTGTCCATAATCCAATACCTCACCCATCAAATCTTCGGGCGGATTTTCGGTCAAGGGAGGGCGTCCAAAAGCCGGATAAATCGTGGTCGGGACAATAATCACCGCCAAGCCACCCAAAAGACCGGCTACCCATATCCGCGTTTGGGGAAATTGGCGGAGGCCCATCACCAGCCATAACACCAATGCCGGATAGTAGGGCAATAACAATCGCCCCGGCACAACATGGCTGATGGTTGACCATTGCAAAAGTGAGATAATGCCGACGGTGAAGGCGAGGAGAAGAATGAGAGCAGCAGTTTTTTGGTTTAATGGCATTTTCCAAAATAGCGCCGATATGTCTGGTTCGTAGGGGCGGGTCGCCGTGCCCGCCCGTGTTCGGGATGGCACAGGGCCATCCCCTACGAAGTTGTCCGTATTCATTCGGGAAACTGTATTAAACCCACCCTTACGAAGTCCAATGAGGCTTTTCCCCCACCCCAACACGCCAACTACCACCAACCCAATCGGCAGGACATAGCCCCAATCGCCAATAAACACCGAACGCCAGCCGAATCGCGCCCATAATTCGCGGGTCAATTCGGGGACACGGGCACGGAAATCGGGTAGTTTTTCTAACATCGAGGGGTGTTCTTTTATCCCCCAAGGCATATTGATATGCGGCTGTGTGCCAAAGGGATCATCAAACAAAATCGCCCCGCGCACATACCACCAACCGCCGATGATGGAGGCAAGACCAAGCAAAATCAGCCATCCTGAGATCAAGCGTGAGAAGGGTGCAGGCTGCTGATTGACCCGACTTTGTAACCAACCCAAACCAAGTGCCACCATCGGCACAGGCCACAGCGACAATCCGCTGGTTTTGGCAAGCGCCGCCAAGCCCATGCAAACCGCCGTACCTATCAACCAGCGACGATGTTGCCAATCACGCAATAAATGCAGTGACCCCGCCAGCACCCATGCCCCAAAGGCCATCGCCGCCACGTCGTTACTGACCACCGCAAAGCCATGCAAGGTTTGGGGATTAAAAGCCAGACCCATTGCCGCAAGTAATGCCCATTGGCGCTGCTGAGGCCATAACGCTAACCCGGCCCAATAGACCCCCGCCACCGCGACCATACCATAAAGGGCGGACAAGAGGCGTGTCCATTGCAGGGCATCGGCTAAATTTTGCTCGCCATCCGTCAGTACATGGTTTTTCGACATCAGGTAGAAATTGCGATTATCGCGGCTGGTTTCGGGGGCAGGATAACCGCGCCAAGGATTGCCTTTAGCCTCGGCATCGAGTGGGCCAAAATCACGTAGATGGCTAAACAAGGCGGCAGACACATAATACAATGGGGCTTGGCTCACCTGTTGGGCGATAGTGGTATCAAAATCGGCGTCGGGGTCAGGCAATTGGCTCGTCTCGCGCACTTTCAATACATAGGCAAAATGCGAGGGTTCATCCGGCCCTTCAAACGGGGTAATCGCCCACCCATAGAGCCGCACCATCAGCACAAACACCACCAGTAGAACCATGAGTGGCAAATGTTTTGGGAGGCGGGTAGACAATATCAGCATGATTTAAGGCTCGGTGGTGAACAAAATCAGGTCGGCGGTGAACTGCATTTGACCACTGGCATCGGGGTAATTAAAAATCGCGTTGACTTGGCGTGGGCTGTCATAAAATCCGGTTAAAACGGTGATCGGCCCTTGAATATCGGCGGGAACTTGTAATTTGAGGTCATAAATCATCCAATCCCCCACCCGCCATGTCAACGCCGGAATATACGCACCATCCGCCACATATCGCACCTGTCGCTGGTTGTCTAACACATGGGCATAGGGCGCGAAATTCCACCAACCGCGTTCAGGCGCAAGGCTATCTACCTGCCAATATACGCGCAGGGTTGATATTTGACCGGGGCGCAGGGGATCAAGCAACCACCAGCCGATAAAACGAATCCCCACATCCGACGGAATATCAGCGGGGTGTGTGGGTTCAAAATCCTGCCGCAATTCCCACAGGCTGATGCGTGTCCCATCGTCTAAGCGAATCGGAATATCAGCGACACGGCCATGCGCGGGCGGGTCAATCGGCTGATTTGGGCCATGAAATTTGACGTACAATCCCCCGCCATTGGGAATAACCACCGCATCCTGAATCAAAAAATTATAGACCGCCGGAAAGGTTTTGCCCGACATCGCCATTGAGGGCCATTCGCCGATTTGAGTATAAACCACCATGCCGTCCTGATAATTTTCGCGGATGCTTGCCCCGAACTTCATAGCAGGGTCAATCGGCAGTGTCCAAGGAATACGGTTACCGGGATAGGTGGCAACCTCTTGCCCATAACGGATTGAGTTCAACCCATTCAGGCCCATTATGAAAACAATGCCAGCAGAAATGGCATATTGAACAAGCGGCGTAATTTTTCGCGGTGTGGATTTTTGCGAAGGCGTCCAATGAATGATGGGTTCCAGCGCCCAACCCACCAACCCATGCCCCGCCGGTAGGGTCAGCAATAAATAGTGGGGATGCACCGACTTGGAGACATAGGACATCATCAAAACGGGTAGCCAGAACCAGATTAGCAAAATCACGGCAGTATCTTGTTCTGGGCAATGGCGGCGCTTGAATAGGCTATAAAGCGCCCGTGCCACACCCGCCAGCAAAATCACCGAAAGTACCTGATGCACGCGATTGGTGATGTCATTACGGGTGATGGCATCCCGCGCCGGAGCATAGACCCCACGCGCCGCCGGATATTCCCACCCTGATACCAATCGGAGCGCATGACTGAGTGCCTCATCGGATAGGCTGGAACTGCCCCCGGTAAACGACTCGGTACGGGTTTTGGTATCATCCCACTGACGGGCCAAGCCAATGACGTATAAGCCAAATAACGCGACGAAAATCGCCCCACCCACCAATAGCGGTTTTTTCGGGATGCGCCGCCAGTAAATCAAGATCAGGAGTCCAACGGGCGCGACAAGGGCATACGACAGCAGATAGGTATTGGCAAATATCGCAAGGCCGACCAGCGCAATCAGGATTTTTTGACCGGGGCGGGGTGTTTGGCGCGTGATGACCGCCACCAATGCCCAAAAAATCAGGCAAGTGAAAAACACCATCAAACACTGCACCCATGTGCGGCGGCTTTCCTCTATCACCCAAGGATTAGCAGCGAAAAGGGCTGTGCCGATCAGGGCCGCCTGTGAACTCATCAATCGTTTGAAGGCGCGATAGGCAAAATAGATGGCAAGGCTGTTGAGGCTAATGGTCAACATATAGGCGGTGACAAATTGGCGGGTGAGTGCCATCAAGGGGAGAAAGATATAACCAGTCAGGGGGGGATTGGCGAATAACACCGATGTCCCCTGCCCTGCCAGTGGAAAATGCCCATTATCCAGCGTATCCAGCGCCTGCCAGATCGGATAGACCTGATCGAGATTGACCTCAATCGCGCCGAACTGATAAAAACGCAAGCCAAAGCCAACGACCAAAATCGCCAGCAATATCAAGCGTTCCCAATCGCGGGTGGGCGACGAATTAGGCGTTGCCATCGCCTTCCGCATATCCATGTGGGTGTGTTTGATGCCATGCCCATGCCGTTTCGATAATCGCCTCTAAGGTGGGACGGCGCGGTTGCCAACCAAGTTCATCATTAATGCGTTCGGACGAGGCCACCAAAACCGCCCCATCCCCCGGACGACGATCAACGACTTGCGCGGGGATGGCGTGTCCGGTTACTTGGCGAGCCACATCAATCACTTCTTTGACGCTATAGCCCCTTCCATTGCCGAGGTTATAGGTCATTTCGCCGCGTTCATCAATTGCTTGGAGGGCCAGCACATGTGCCGAAGCCAAATCTTCGACATGCACATAATCACGAACACACGTCCCGTCCTGTGTGGGATAGTCGTCACCAAAAACTTTGATTTCACTCCGCTGACCCAAAGGCACTTGGAGAATGAGTGGAATGAGGTGCGTTTCGGGTTGATGGGCCTCCCCGCGAATAGATTTGCCGCTACTGTCCACCATCGAACCACAGGCATTAAAATAGCGCAGGACGGCATATTTCAGGCCGACCTGCCGCGCATACCAATGAATCATGTCTTCAATCATCAGCTTGGTGTGACCATACACATTGCTTGGGCCAAGTGCGTCCTCCTCGTTGAGTGTAGCGTTCTTGCTGGCGTAAACCGCCGCTGTCGAGGAAAACACCAGCCGTTTGACTCCGTTATCAATCATGGCATCGAGCAGGGCTTGCGAATTGACCACATTATTCTGGAAATATTTGCCCGGTTTTTCCATTGATTCGCCCGCCTCAATAAACGCGGCAAAATGGGCGACGGCATCAAATTTGTGCGATTGGAACAGCACCGAGAGCGCGCCACGATCCCCAATATCACCCCGGATAAATTCCGCCCCTTCCGGAATGGCAGCAAGATGCCCCCGCGAAAGGTTGTCATAAATGGTTACCCGGTGTCCGGCTTGCATAAAATGCGCGGCGGTGGTTGAACCAATGTACCCTGCCCCGCCTGTTACGAGAATGTGCATCCTAATCTTCCCTTACTCTGCGCGTAAATAATCCGTTACGGTCTGCCGCATTCGCCGATACATCGTCTGTTCTACGGCAGCCATCTTGTCCGGTGTAAGTTGTACCCACAATTCAGCAGCAAGGCGCTGTGGTAATTGGAGAATCGTAGCAAGGCCGTCTATACCCTGTGGGATACGCTTGCCCAAAATTTCAACGGTCTGGCTTGTCCCAACAGGTACAATCTGATTCGCCACCACATCCCGCCAAGCAGTCAGAGCATCATCCGGGAAAAATTCTAGCCAATGGTCAGGCTTTGCCCCGGCTAATGCGGATTGATGGGATGCGCCTAACTGCCCATAATCACGGGCATCCATCCACCCCAACAACACATGTAGCATAAAATGGCTGGTTTCACGCGAGGGCCATTTTGCATAAATAAATTCAGGGAACAGCATATCCTCGCACCACACCTCATCCATTTCCAAATGGCTGAGATAACCCGCTACAAAGGCACGTTGGGCCTCATTGGTTACCGCGCCGTTGGTCACATTGGGATGGGCCGCTAGCATCGCCGGGACAGCATGGGGTTCGACTTTGGGGCGATAGGCGAAAAAATGGGTATCCTCGCGGGTGAGATTGCCCCGATGATGCGCGTCGGGGGAAATGCAGCCAAGCAAAAATTCTCCCCAATGTGCCTGAACAAAATCGGCTTGGGGAAATTCCGGGTCGTTAATCAGTCGCTGGGCGGCGACCATGTGCATAAATGGTGTTGGCATAAGGTTGGATTCTACCCCAAAACTAGGGGGAGTGAAGCGCGAATTTTAGGCTTACTATTAAAAGTAGGGGAATTATACAGGGAAAGGATTTGGGTAGAACATGACCCGTCGCATACTCTTGGTTATTTTGCTGATGCTGCTGGGGTTACTTTTTGTTCCCACCAATGCACAGGCCGACGAAGCCCATATTTTGATATTAGAAGCGGATGGCCCGATTGTCCCCGCCATGCAAGATTATATTGAACGCGGTCTGGAAAAGGCCCAAGATGATGGCTCGACACTGGTCATTATTCGCCTCGATACCCCCGGCGGCAGTGTCTCCACGATGGAAGATATTGTCAAAGATCTGCGCGGGTCACGGGTGCCGGTTGTGGTTTATGTTGCGCCGCGTGGGGCAATGGCGGCTTCGGCGGGGACATTGATTACACTGGCGGGTCATGTAGCGGCAATGGCCCCCGAAACCGTTATTGGGGCAGCGAGTCCAATCAACAGTGATGGCAGTGATCTAAATGAAACATCGGATCGCAAAGTCAAAGAGGTATTGACGGCGATGGCCCGCAGTTTGGCGGAACGACGTGGCCCCCAAGCGGTGGATTTAGCCGAACGTACCATCACCGATGCCGAGGCAGTTTCCGCCGATGAAGCCCTGCAAGTCGGCCTGATTGATTATATCGCCACCGACAACCGCGACCTCATTACCCAAATAGACGGGATAACCCTCAGCGATGTGCGCGGTGAATCCGTCACCCTTGAATTGACGGGTCTACCCATCCGCACCCTCCATATGAGCCTGATTGAGCGCCTACTCCTGATTCTGACCGACCCCACTATTGTGTTTACCCTGCTCAGTCTCGGTGTCATCTTGGTAATTCTGGAAATGCGTGCGCCGGGGGGATGGGCGGCAGGTACGATTGGCGCGGCCTGCTTGGTGCTGTCGCTGTATGGCTTAGGTATACTCCCAATCAACTGGTTGGGCCTCATTTTTGTGGGCTTGGCCTTTGCCCTGCTGGTGGTGGAGATTGTCACCCCGCATTCGTTTGGCGCGCTGTCCACCGCCGCCGCCATTTCGATTGCCGTCGGAGGGCTAATTCTGTTTAACAACGATGATGTGCGGCAGTTCGGTGCCATCTCCATCCCGATTTTGATTGGACAAAGTGCGCTGGTCGCGGCGCTTGGCATCATCTCGGTCTATTTTGTTATGCAGGTTCGCAATCAAGCCCCACTGTTGGGCATGTCACATATGATCGGGCAAGTCGGCGAGGTGCGGGTCAGCCTAGAACCACACGGTATGGTGTTTGTGAACGGCGAATTATGGAAGGCCGAATCTACCGACGGGGTAGCGATTGCCAAAGGTGAACCTGTGCAGGTAGTCGAGATCAAAGATTTATTGCTCAAGGTCAAACCCGAAGGCACACGCAAGAAGAAGAACGATTGACCATTCCGCAAAATTCCCCATTTCTATGCCCCGTGCTACAATCCCTCATTGCATTCTTTGAAGGTCAAGTGGGGGTATCACGATGAGCCAACTGGTCATTGCCAATCGGTTTGAAATGGGGGATTTTCTGGCAGGCGGCGGCATGGGGGATGTCTATCGCGGGTATGACCGCAGCACCCAGCAGTCCGTTGCTATCAAAGTCTTAAAACCAGAAATCGTCGCCCAAGACCCTGACCAACTTCAGCGGTTTGCCCGTGAAGGCGAATTGTTGGCAAAACTCAATCACCCCAACATCGTCAAAGTCATCCAAATGGCGCAAGAAGAAGGCCGCCATTACATTGTGATGGAATATGTCAGCGGCGGCACCCTGCGCGATCTACTGCTTGAGCAGCCCCAACTACCCATCAAGCGGGTCATGGAAATCGCTCTCGATCTTGCCGACGCCCTCACCCGCGCCCATCGTCTCAATATCATCCACCGTGATCTTAAACCGGCCAACGTATTGATGGCGGAGGATGGCACACCACGCCTGACGGATTTTGGTTTGGCACGACAGGCCGACAGTGAATTGACCCAATCGGGCATGGTGATGGGGACATCGGCCTATCTTAGCCCCGAAGCGATTTCAAGTCAGCACTTGGATGCCCGCAGCGATATTTGGACGTTTGGGATTATGCTCTATGAAATGCTGACGGGTCAACGTCCCTTTGGAGGTGATTCCCACGCGGCCCTGCTGTTTGCCATTTTGCAAAAACCCACCCCCGATTTATTGGAACTGCGGCCCGATGTGCCTGAAGCATTGGCAAGTTTGATCCGACGCATGTTAGAAAAAGACCCCGACAATCGTATCTCCAGTGTGCGGCAGATCGGCGCTGAACTTGAAGCCATGATGTCGGGCGTCAAACTATCCAGTTCACAAAGCGGGCCAGCCTCCCCCAAGCCAATACCTACTTCTGAGGAATCGCGGTTTAGGACACCCACCCCCGCTAACTTCCCTGAAATCAATGTGCAGATTATGAATCCGATCTTGACGCCGGCTGCCAGTCAAACGTCCGTTCTCACGCCTGCTGCTAAAGCATCGCGCCGCCTCCCGATATGGGCGATCCTCGTGGTGGTGCTGGTCGGGTTGGTCGTCATCGGTGGCGGCATATTCGCATTGACGCAAGGGGGCGGTGATAAATCATCTGATAAGCCGGATGTCCCGCAAGGGCCAGTGAAAGTAGCCCCGATTGGCGAAGGTGAATTATTGGTGCTGGTCGCCGATTTAGAACACACCGGCGGTGAGGAACGGGATGTCACACGGTTCATCGTAGACGACTTGCAGCAAAAATTGGAGCGGGATGTCGCGTTTTCGACCATTCGCGTGCGGCCCTATCCGCGAGTCATTACCAATGCCGAAGCCGCTGCCGAAGCCGCCCAATTCAACAATGCGCCGTTGATTATATGGGGCAATTATACCGAAAATATCATCCAACTCGAAATTCAGCTTGGCGTGACCACCGGATTTCAATACCTTCAACTAGCCCCCGATGAGCTTGCCAAACTCGTCAATGTCCGGCTCGAAATCACCGACGAGCGCCGCCAAACGATTGCTCCCATGATTACTTCTGCCTTTGGGATTTTGTATTTCACCGATGGCGATGTCTATGGAACGGCAGTATCAATAGCAATCGCGGCTGAAATAGGCGCGGTGGAAACAGGTGAAATTATCGGGACAAGCGTCGCCGCCGATTACTATCGTTATCTGACATCCTTCAGTGAACCAGAAGTGGCCCTTGCTGCCATCAACCGGGCAATTGAAGCCGAACGCAGCCCCATTTTGTACGCAGCGCGGGGTACGTTGAATCAGCGCATCGGCAACACTGTCGAGGCCAAAGAAGATATCAATACCGCCCTGTTGTTGGCCGATCGTCAGGGATTAGATCAATGGGCCACCCCATATCTCCTACAGGGATTGCAAGCTGTTTTTGCCAATGACTTAACTGAGGCAAGCGCATTCTATGGACGGGCCGTCGAACTACGTCCGGATGACTGGTTCCCGCTGGCAATGCAAAGCATCTCGCTCTACTTTGAAGGCAAATATGCCGAGGCCAAACGGGTCAGTGATCTATCCATCGGGCAGCCCCACCCCCCAGCCACCAATTTCCCGTATATCGTTCAGGTCTTGGTTGCGCTGCGCGAGGGACGAATGGCGGATGCGATTACCACCAACGAAACCATCTCCCGCGAATTCCCTGACCCCACTTTTTCCAATCGCATTTTGGAGGCGACCTACGGTGCAGACTCCCATTTAGTCTATGCGTGGTTCAATTCGGCGGCAGGTAATTTGTTTTTGGGCCAATTTAATGCCGCGATTTTCGACACCACCGAGGCGATCAAACTGAATCCCAATATCGCCGAGGTGTATATGATACGTGGATTAGCGTACTGCAATCTGGGCCAAGTTGCGGAGGCCGAAACCGCGTATACCCAAGCCATCGAAAAAGATCCCGGGTTCATTTCAATCTATTTGCTGCGGGCCGATGCGCGGCGTCAATTAGGCAATTTAGCGACTGCACTTGAAGATATTGCGGTGGTGATGCAAAGTGATTTATCCGAAGCCTTTGCCCCGTATATCGAACAAGCGAATGAGGGCAACTTTGACTGCACCAGCATTTTGAGCAATCCCAATTGAACAAATGGAGAGACATATGAAATTGCGAAATTTGATTTATCTACCTATAGTTCTTGCCCTAATTTCATGCAGTTTCCTTAACGTTGGAATGGGTAGTGATTTTGGTGAAGGCAGCGGCGTTGAGGTCGGTGAACCAATAGCGGCTCAAAGCGTTCTAGATGACCCAGACCGTTATCCAGCGTTTGCCGGGATTCCCTTAGATGCCGACTCTTCAATCGTC
Source organism: Anaerolineae bacterium (assembly GCA_041753455.1). Classification (GTDB taxonomy): domain Bacteria; phylum Chloroflexota; class Anaerolineae; order Aggregatilineales; family J027; genus CFX10. The sequence goes on from JBGSUK010000018.1 coordinate 139,069, forward strand.
ACAGGCCGTTTTGTAATGCCTGCTCCAGATGTTGCGCCGGGTGTGGTGCGCGGGGTGTTGGAAGATGGCACGCCCTATATTGGCAATCCCAACGCGTCGATTATTCTGGCGGAATATGCCGATTTTTCATGCCCCCACTGTTCGGAATATGCCCCCGAAGCCGAACGACTCATCACCGAATTGGTACGAACAGGCCAAGCGGTTTATACCTTCAATATCCTGACCTTTGTGGGTGGTGACTATTCCCAATTCGCAGGCGAGGCAGCCCTATGTGCAGGTGAACAAGGCGCGTTTTGGGAATATCGCAATGAGCTTTACGCCATTCAATCACGCGAAGGCCGCCAAGAATTCGTCGTTGAGCGTCTCGTCGAAAAGGCAGCTGAGTTGGGCTTAAATCCTGACTCTTTCCGCACCTGTCTCGATGCTGATACACAAAATCGGGTGATGCAGCGAATCGAACGACGACGCAATGACCTCGGCATCAATTCCGTCCCCACTGTTGTTTACAGCACCGACAACGGCGCGACGTGGCAATTTTTCACTGGCCCGGATGGTAGTCGAACAACACGCGCTTCGTTTGCAGAAGTCAAAACATTGGTCGAATCCGTACAACCCTAAAAACTTGAGGATACGCCCCAGAGTATGAGTGGGCCAAAAACATACGAAATTCGGGCCGATTTTGACCGCGAAACGCTGGTGGTGTATCAAGCCTATCGCAGAGAAATCGGCCTCCCTGCGATTGAGGCGCAAAAATTCGTGCCCCCGTTTTCGATGACCCGCATGACGTGGATTAAGCCCTCATTTCTGTGGTTAATGGAGCGCAGCAATTGGGGGCAAAAATCTGACCAAGCCATGATCCTAGCGGTGAGAATTCGGCGGCAGGTGTGGGAATCGGCGTTAAGTGAGGCAATTCTCACCCACCCCGAAAAGAAAATCTATGGCAGCAATGAGGCATGGCGTGAGCAGTTTGACAAAGCGCGGGTGATTGTGCAGTGGGACCCGGAACGTTCATTACGCGGGGCAAAGCTGGAATATTCCGCCATTCAAGTGGGAATTAGCCGCCACCTGATTGAAGATTACGCGACTAAATGGATCACCGAAATTAAAGATTACACGCCGCTTGCCCACAAACTACATGCGTTTTGCCGAGGTGGGGAATATGACAAAGCCAAAAAACTGCTGCCACCAGAGCGTGTATACCCTCTACCGGAAAAAATTGCTAAGCGGCTGGGGATGGGCTAGGATTTTTCAATCTTGAGGTGTTCAAAGGTTGCCTCAAAACCGCTACCCGTTGGTGAGCAGGCCATTACACCGACTTGCAAGTCATTCGCGGTTGTGAGATAGGCCTGGCGCAGCATGGTATAGGTCATCCCATCCAGTGAATAATAGACTTCGATGGTCGGTTGATGCCAGACCAAACGCAACCACATCGCCGCAGGGTTTTCCACGAGGGTCGTCACTGACCAATCCGAATAATCGTGGGTGATGACGACGCTGGCATTATAAACCCCGTTGACATATTCCATCCCACACTTCAGCCATGTAGATTCATTATGGCGCACCATCAAGCCAGCTTGGTCATACAGCTCCTGATAGTGCCCGCTGAATTTCACTTCTGCCGTAAAATTCCCAGCGACCGTCTGATAATAAAAATGCCCATTGTCGGCGATTGATCCCGAATGGGTCTTGCGCCAAAAATCCGTCTTAGGATTAGTCGTAAAGCGAATCGTGTTGGTTGGTGCTGCCCACATCTGCGGTTCGTTATACCAGCGCATATTTTTTCCCTATTTATCCAAAATAAAGAGGGCAGGCCATTTCGACCCACCCTCCTGAATATTCTGACTAGAAGCCCTGCAACTTGCTCAAATCGGCGCGACCATGTGCCATCGCTGCGATATGCTGCAACAAGGCGAGGCGATTTTCACGCACCGCCAGATTTTCATCCATCACCATGACTTCCTTAAAGAAATCGGTAACAGCAGGAACCATATTCACAAACGTCGCCAAGAAACGCCCCACATTATGTTCAATCGGGTGCAGGCGGCGGTTATGGGTGAAATAGGCTTCAAACAGGGCTTTTTCGGCCTCAAGTGTGAAGTTTTCGGGATGCAGAGAATAGATGGGCTTATCGCGGCTGATACGCACACACCGCGCATAGCTATCCAGAATGGCCGCCCAATCTTCATGCTCCGTCCACTGCCGTAGTTCACCAACCGCCGTGATCACCCGAACCGGATCATGGCCTTGTTCGGCCAAAACCGCTTCGATCACATCACGCGGCTGACCCTGTTCGACCAACCAAACGCGCAGGCGTCCGATGATAAACTCCAATACAGCGGCCTTCGCTTCTTCGCTGACCTCCACTGGCTGATAGCGGGCAACGAGGTGAATGGCATCGCGCAAATCGAGTTCCAACTGCTGATCGAGCAAAATTTGGATGACCCCCAAGGCGGCGCGGCGCAGGGCAAAGGGATCGGCGCTGGCAGTTGGCGCAAGACCCACCGCGAACAACCCAACAAGGCTGTCCAAACGGTCTAGCAGGGCCAGCATAATGCCCGGTGCGCCACTTGGCAAAATATCATCGGCACTGCGTGGTAACCAATGTTGGAAAATGGCGTTGGCAACTTCGGGTGATTCCCCACCTAACGTGGCATAAATCCGGCCCATCACGCCCTGTAAGGAAGTCATTTCGACCACCATCTGAGTCGCAAGGTCGGCTTTGATCAGTTGGGCCGCCCGTCGCACAATCGGCATGACATCTTCCGCCGCGCCGAGGAGTTCCCCAAACGATTCAACCATCGCCGCGACGCGATTATTTTTGTCTAACATCGAACCCAATTTTTCTTGGAAGGTCAGCGTACTAAGCCGAGGCAGATAACTTTCCAGCGGCTGTTCACGATCGGCGTTGAAGAAAAAGACCGCATCGCTGAAACGGGCCACCAGCACATGCTCATTGCCATGCGTGACCTTATCCAGATGCAGGTCGTCGCCATTACGTACTGCAAGGAAATAGGGCAGCAGTTGACCGTGTTCATCTTCCACCGCGAAATAACGCTGATGTTTGCGCATGACCGTCACCAGCACTTCACGCGGCAGGTCGAGGAATTTCTGGTCAAATTCGCCGCGCAGCACCGTTGGCTGTTCGACGAGATTCACGACCTCCGCCAGCAAACCGGGGGCTTCTGCCACCTTACCGCCGACCTCCGCCGCCAATTCAGTGACCTGCTGCAAAATGATGGACTGTCGTTGTTCAGAGTCCAGCGTGACACCGTTGGTTTTCAGGGTATCGAGATAGCTGGCGGCATCTTGCAGCGCGATTTCCGGCGACCCCAACGGACGCAAACCGCGACTGGTTTTGCCGGAATGGACACCCGCATAATTAAACGCAATCACCTGATCGCCATATAAGCCAACCAGCCAGCGAATCGGGCGCGAGAAAGCAATGCCTGAATTATTCCAGCGCATGGACTTATCAAATTTGATAATGGCGATGAGTTCCGGTAGGGCCTTCGCCAGCACATCCATCGCGGACTGACCATCGTGGGTCACGTTGGCGACGATATATTCCCCGCCGTCAATCATCTTGCGGCGCAGGTCACTCAACATCACCCCCTGCCCTTTTGCAAACCCTTCGGCGGCCTTCGTGGGGTTGCCCTTATCATCAAATGCGCGGCTGACGGGTGGGCCTTTGACCTCAACCGTGCGCGTGGTTTGGTGGGTTGCCATTTTATGCACCAATACAGCTAGGCGGCGCGGTGTTCCGTAAATTTCGACCCCGGCGTGTTCCAAAAATAGATTATCCAGCAGGGCAGGCACGAGAGTTTTGAGTTGTTCGATAGCTGTCGCCACATCGCCATAGGGCATTTCTTCCACGCCGATTTCCAGCAGCACATCGGCTGGCTTAGCGGGCTGTGACATGGAGGTGATGGTGAATTTTTCGTCCTGCTTGATCGCCCAAGGTGTTGTGCGGTGCAGCAGCGGATAGCCAAGCTGTTCGCGCTGTTCAACAAAGGCTTTGGCAACATTGCGGGTCATGTCGCGCATCCGACGGAAATAATACGCTCGTTCGGTTACACCAATCGCCCCGCGTGTATCCAAAACATTAAACAGGTGCGAACATTTCAGCACATAATCGTAGGCCGGAATCAATGCCCCGGCTTCAAGTGCCCGTTTATGTTCATTGGAATACACTTCGTAGGTCTGTTTAAGGCCCTGCACATCGCCGATTTCAAAATAATAGCGGCAGTGTTCAATTTCACTTTCGCGGTACAGGTCGCCATAGGTCACGCCGGCTGCAAAGCGCATATCCCACACAGCGGCCACATCTTGCAGCGCCAACACAATACGCTCGACCCCATAGGTAATTTCGACCGCAACAGGGTCAAGTGTCATGCCACCCGCCTGCTGGAAATAGGTAAATTGGGTGATTTCTTGACCATCTAGCCAGACTTCCCAGCCCAATCCCCATGCACCCAGCGCGGGGCTTTCCCAGTTATCTTCGACAAAACGGATGTCATGTTGGCGAGGGTCAATACCGATGGCTTCAAGGCTTTTCAGGTAGATTTCCTGTGGGTTGCCGGGGTCGGGTTTTAGGATCACCTGATATTGATAAAACGCCTGCATTCGGTTGGGGTTTTCCGCATAGCGCCCGTCATCAGGCCGGATGCTTGGCTCGATATAGGCCACCCACCATGGTTCTGGCCCCAATACCCGCAGCAACGTCGCGGGGTTGTTGGTACCAGCGCCGACTTGAATGTTATAGGGCTGCCAGAGCAAACAACCTTGTTCGGCCCAAAATTGGTCAAGTTTCATTACAACATCTTGGAAAGACAACGCTTTGGGGTTCGCCATGCGTGTTAACCTCATATTTAGTTCAGGGAATTAATGCAAGTGGTGGATGATTATAAATCAAGAACGGCCTCGTCACAACGAAGTGCCTAATCAAAAACGCCATTCCCTATCGCTAGACAATGGCGTTTTGCAAAGTTCAGCGAAATTGACTTAATCGCGCCGACTCATACCAGAGACGAGCATCGCATAGTAGAGCAGGTTTAGTACCGAGCCAATCATCGCGGCAAGATACGTAAACGCGGCAGCCCGTAAAACCGCCTGTGCCCCGCTGCGATCATCGGAGGTTCGCAGCATCCCCTGTTCTTCCAACATCTTCATCGCCCGACGACTAGCATCTAACTCAATCGGCAGGGTCAAAACCGAAAACAGGGTCGCCGCACCAAACAGCAACACACCAAGCCATGCCAAACCCGTGAAATTGAGCATGAGGCCAGCAATGATGACAAAGATCGAAAGGCCACCGCCATATTGGGCAACAGGCAAGATAAACCCGCGTGCCGCAATCAAGGGGCTGTTTTGCTGATACTGCTGGACATGCCCAAACTCATGGGCGGCAATCGCCATTGAAGCCACCGAGGGCTGCCGTCCTACCTTTGAAGACAGGCGCACCACGCCCGAACGGGGGTCAAAATGATCGCCGAGTTCTTGCGGGGTCTCCTGTAAATTGACCTGAAAACCATAGGAGCGAATCAAATGACGGGCCACATCCGCCCCGGTCGCATTACTCGTGTTCGCCCGCTGACTCCATTTGCTATAGGCCCCGCGTACCGCCATCTGAGCTAACCCGCTCAAAACGAGTGTGGGAATCAACACACACATAAAATAGGCTGGGTCAAAAAACATCATTCACCTCACTGACCATGAACTACAATCACCACAAACTACCCATAAATTCTACGCAGCGAATGTAAAAATGCCGTAAATTCATCCTAGAGATGCCAAAGCCCCCCAGAAATTGGGAGGTGGACTTGGGGTAGCCCAACCCCATCCAACGCTTTAATGGCGGCTTGTAATTGGCTGTCTACGTCGTAGCTGTAAATTGTGCCCGGTTCAAGCGGCTCAAATTCGGCCACAATATCAGGGGTCACGCCGATCAGATCAATCGAGCGTTCGTCGGGGGTATACCACCGCGCAATCGTGATGCGTACCGCGCCGCCATTGGACAACTGACGCCATGTTTGCACCGTGCCCTTGCCATAGGACTGCGTTCCAACGACGGTGGCACGTCCTACATCTTGGAAGGTTGCCGCCAAAATTTCACTGGCACTGGCACTGTTGCCGTCTACCAAAATCACCATCGGGACGGTTGGGGCTAATGCGCCACCAAAGGCTCGATACACCTGTTCTTGATCACCCGACCCACGCTCAATCATAATCGGGCCGGACTCCACAAATTGGCTCATAACTTCGAGGGCCACATCCAGATAGCCACCCGTGTTGCCCCGTACATCAAGAATGAGACCAGCACGATTTTGGGCATCGGACTCAATTAGGGCTTCGGTCAATTCTGAGGCGGCATCCCGCGAAAAATCATAGAGTTGGATATAGGCGATGTCGCCATCCAAAATATCATATTCCACGCTGGGCAGGCTGATACGGGCACGAGTCACGGTGATTTCAATCAGGTCTGCGCTACCTTCACGGTGTACCCCTAAGACCACATCCGTGCCGGCTGGGCCACGCACGAGGGTGATAATGACTTCCTGATCCATTGCGGTGATGTCTTGCCCATCCACCGTGATAATTTCATCACCCGGCATAACGCCCGCTTGCTCCGCAGGTGATCCCGGCAAAGGACGCACAATCAACAACGCGCCGGTTTCTTCATCTTTACGTACCGTCGCGCCGATCCCTTCAAATTCACCGGAAAGGTCAGTAAAAACCAGTTGATAGGTTTCCGGGTCCATATAGCCCATATTCGGGTCACCCAACGAGGTCAGCATTCCATCAAGGGCCGCTTCCATCAGATCAAGATCGGATTGTTGATCAAGGGGGTCTACAAAATTATCGTGCAGCAAATCCCACGATTCCCAAAAGGGTGCAAAAAGTTCATCACGACTGGTACCCGTTTGGGCCGCCGCAGGGGTGTCTTGGGAATCACGGAAAAAGTAACCGGCCCCAAAGGTCAATGTGACTAACAATACGACGCTGGCGACCTTGTTGAATTGACTACGCATTACCATTCATCTCCAACTACTCAATATATAGGCTTCATTATAGGCCAGAATTTCGGGCGAAGAACTAAGCGTTTTGTGAATATAATACGCGCTGGCCCCACTCTGCGCTCAACAGCATTGCCAAATAGCCTTCAAAATCTTCGCCATTGCAGGCATCTATATAACGCAAAATTTCGCCTCCCCCGACAGGATAATCGGGGTAACACGAGGTGGGCCATGCCCCAAATGGTGCATGAACGACGGCTGTTGTCACCGGGGCAGGGATATGCACCTCTTTATCGAGTACATCCACAATTTTTTCGGCGGTGATAATGACCTGCTTGGCGACCATCGCCAATTCCATATCAATGCCGCGATTCTGATTAATTTGGGCGTTGCCCCGTTTATCGGCGACAAGGGCATGAATGACGGCGACATCGCAGGATAAAGCGGGAAAGGCCATCAAGGTTTCGCTATTGTAGGGGTCTTGGATGGTTTTGACATCGGGGCGCAGTTTGGGTAAGTCTGTGCCTAACCACGCATAGGCCGGCATAAATCCCACGCCCGCCATCGTGGCGCGGATACCCATCGCAAGGCTGGCTTCGGTCTCCTCGACAATTTGAATTTCGCCTAGATTCGCTGCTTGGGTAAACATCGGCGCAAGGCCAAAAATTTCGAAGCCAAAATAACAGGTGCGCGTTTTCTGGATAATTCCCGCTCCAACCAGCAAATCCGATTCATAGCCAGAGGTGAAATTGAGCAAGGTCAGGTTGTTGGGCCGATCCTCGCGGCGGATGAGTTCGCGCACAAAGGCCACCGGACGGCGATACATTGTCACCCCACCGAGGCCCAATGTAATGCCGGGTTGCACCAACGAGGCCGCTTCTTCCATTGAGACAACGCGATTGATGAGGGGTGTGTGGGCCATAATCAATTCCTTTTTGCCGGGGATGAGATGCCTCCTAGTCTACCATAACCCGTCACAAAATTTGGCAGGTGTGATTAGCTGGCAAAGTTCGTAAGACAGTCATGTATAATAGACTTTCCAAAAGGTCTTATATGTCAGGATAATTGAATGGAAGAACTCGATATTTTTGAATTTTGTGCCGATGCCGCCGAAGTAGGCGAACGGCTGGATAAAGTATTGGCAACGCGCCTGCCCGATCTTTCACGCACACGCATTCAGGAGTTGATCAAGGCCGGGGAGGTACAGGTCAACAGCGAGACCAGCAAACCCGCCTATCGCCTTGAAGCCGATGATTGTGTCACCCTTGCCCTGCCCCCTATCACAGGCGATCAACCCGTCCTGCCGGAAAATATCACACTGGATGTGTTGTATGAAGACGAATATCTTGCCGTTGTCAATAAAACCGCTGGGATGGTGGTGCATCCCGCGCACGGCAACGAACACGGCACGCTGGTCAATGCTGTTTTGCATCGCTGGCCCCAAACCGCCGCAGTAGGCGATGATGAAACCCGCGCTGGCATCGTGCATCGCTTGGATAAAGAAACATCGGGGGTCATTCTCATTGCGCTGACGGACGCCACCCGCGAAAAACTGATGGCGCAGTTTAAGGCCCGTACCATCGAAAAGCATTATCTGGCACTGACCGAACGCACCCCCACAACAGATCGTGGCAAAATTGATGCCCCGATTGGACGCGACCCCAAAAATCGCAAGCGGATGGCGGTCGTGCGGGATGGTAAAGAATCGGTCACAGAATTTCAGGTGCGCGAACGCTATATTGATTATGCCCTGTTGGACATCCATCCAATTACTGGACGCACCCATCAAATCCGCGTGCATCTTGCCTTTATCGAATGTCCGGTGGTGGGCGATGCGGTCTATGGGCTTCGCAAACAGAAGTACAAAACGTTGTTTCTACACGCCTATCGCATCAGTTTTGACCATCCCGTGACAGGCAAACGCCTCACGGTTGAGGCCACTCTTCCCGAAAAATTACAGGGGATTCTGGAGAACCTGCCACGCTAACCTAGCGCCACATCCAGCGTCATCATGACGGCAAACCCAAGAATCGTACCAAAGGTCGCCAAGTCAGCATGACCTTCAAGGTGCGATTCGGGGATTACCTCTTCAACCACGACAAAAATCATTGCCCCGGCGGCAAAACTTAGGGCATACGGCAAAATCGGTTCCGCCACCAATACCGCCGCCGCACCGATTACCCCCGCGATTGGCTCTACCACAGCCGAAAGTTGACCATACCAAAAACTTTTGAGGCGACTTATCCCGTTTCCGCGCAAGGGCATCGCCACCGCAATACCTTCCGGGAAGTTTTGTAGGCCAATCCCGATGGCTAAGGCCACCGCCGCCGGAACGGTCGCTGATGTAGAATCAAGCGCCGCCGCACCAAAAGCGACCCCCACCGCCAGCCCTTCCGGAATGTTATGCAGGGTTATCGCCATCACCAACAATATCGAGCGACGCCAATGGGTGGGTAGACCTTCGGCTTCACTCATGGGTGCGCCAATGTGCAGGTGGGGAAGCACAAAATCCATACCGCGTAAACAGGCCGCCCCGCTGACAAATCCGACTAGGGCTGGCAACCAATTTGGGACACCTTGCCCTTCCGACAATTCAATCGCAGGGGCCAACAGCGACCAAAAACTGGCTGCGATCATGACACCAGCCGCAAATCCCAACACCGCATCCAAAGCCTTTTGGCTGAACTGGCGGCTTAGGAATACACTTGCTGCCCCAAGCGCCGTCACGCCCCATGTGAAAAGGGTTGCCAGAAGCGCCTGTAAAACGGGTGAAGCTGTTTCCAACGAATTGATCATAGACCCTCATTTTGATGTACCAAAATTAAATTTTCGGCACACCTATAAATCTACAAAACAGCCCCGCAAACGACCACTGACGAGCGTGTCGAAATTCGGTGACAATAAGCACAATCAGGCGTCCGCGACAAGATTTTGTATAATAGGGGAAATATGGATATTCAATGAGGCTTCCCCATGCTTCTCTACACCATCGGTCATAGCAACCACCCCCTTGATGATTTTTTGGGGCTGTTGAAACAACACGCCATTACAGATTTGGTAGATATTCGAAGCGCCCCACAAAGCCGATTTTCGCCGCATTTTAATAAGAAGCGTCTTGAAAGCGCCCTGCCCGAACACGACATGACGTATCATTTCAGTGGGGAGGCACTAGGGGGTAGGCCCAAAGACCCCAGTGTCTATGCTGGCGAAAAGGCCGATTTTGGATTGGTGATGCAGCGTGAGTGGTATCAGACAGGCATCCGGGATTTGCTTACCCTGCTGCAAAAAGTGGAGGCACAGGCAGGTCGGGTGGCGATTATGTGCAGCGAAGGCGACCCCGACCAATGCCACCGCCATCATTTAATCGCCCGTTCGCTGCTCGACCCACAAGTGAAAATCGTCGGAGATGAGGTCAGCGTCGAGATTGTGCATATTTTGAAAGATGGCGAGCTACGGCCTATTTGCAGCGAAGATTTTGGGGAAGCAGGGCAGCTACCGCTACTTTGAGCGATATTTCAGTAAGATTTTTATAGGCAACCCGTGTGATTGAAGGACTGCAAATGCGAAAGTTTATCCAGATAGCCCTGTTTGTCATCCTAACAATAATTTGTGCTAAACCAATGGGATTAGCTGAAAGTCCTGTTTTTGCACAAGGTACGGACACGCTGTTCGCGCGAAGACCCGCTTGGGCACCAGATGGGACAAAAATTGTTTTCGAGAGTTTAGACAAGGCGAATAAAACCAGCCTTTGGATACTTGACCTAACCACATCTGACGTAACCAGTCTATTTTCAAGTGAGCAGGATACTCTCTTTACACAATGGTCACCCGACAGTCAGCGAATAGCATTTTGGATGGAAAATTCTGATACATGGGTTATCAATAGCGATGGGTCTAATCCGCAAAATTTAACTGAAGATTTTGATAATGTGGATTGGCTATTCGCGTGGTCGCCCGATAGTCAATATCTTGTGGTCACTTCATATCCCGAAAACACCTCATCAGATATTCATGGAATGTCCATGTGGGCGGTCAATGTTGACAGTCTTGAGAAAAAAATGCTTGCTGAAGTACCAATTGAAGATTCAATTTTCTGGACCTCTTGGTCATCCGATGGCAGCAAGATTTTATACACCCAATTGAGAGACGTAACCAAGCCTTCGGAAATTCGCCTTATTGATATTGAAAGTCTTGAATCAACGACTCTCGTTGAAGGACCTTATGAAACGGCAAATTGGTCACCTGATGGCTCTTTGATTTCCATTTTATCCAGAGATTGTGAAACAGGCTACAGTATTCTTTTGCTTAAGACAGCTACTTTACAAGTTAGTGGCCCAATTGGGGGTGACTGTTCATCTATTGGAATTCCTCCTATATGGTCGCCAAATGGTGATTTCATTGCATACCAGAATTCTTTAGAGACGTTTAGAGTAATTCGTATTGCTGACAATCAAGAGGTAGCGGAATTTGAAGGGCAGAATCCTACTTGGTCACCAACTAGCAAAGAGATCGCCTTTACGCTGTATCAGAATCACGGATCAAATATATACACCGTAAATATTGAGACTTCCAAAATTACCCAACTGACAGGGAAATGAAGCGAAAATTTCCCAAAGCCATAAAAAAACGCGCTACCCACCTTAGCAGCAGCGCGTTTCGCTGATAAAAATTTTTATTCGCCAGTGGTCAGAAGCGGCTGACCGGACAGTACATCTACACCCACATAATCGGCAAGGGCTTTCATGGATGGGGCGACTATTCGCGCACAGGTACGCACAATCTCGGCTTGTTCGAGTGGGGTCAAGGCGCGTTTCATAATTTTCATTTTTTCAGCGGAGGCGGTCTCATAAAGCGCAATGCCCTGTAAGGCAATTTCCGAGATGTGGTCACGTAATTGGCGGGCCTGCTGTTTAGTCAATCCTAGATAGGCCACAATTTCGTCCTTCATCATGCTGAATGCGCCTTGATAGCCTGCATTGGTCGCTTGAGCATAATTGGGAGAACTAGCGGATGTCTCGCGTAGGGCAGAGGTAAATTTATTGCGTTTTTGCATCCCAACAATGCGGCGCTCAATCCACAAGTCTGATTTTCCCTGCGCTCGATAGCGGGCTACGATTGCTTCCATTGCCCGTTCAGGATTTTCAGCTATGAGGCGTTCCATCAGTTCGTCGCGCTGTTCGGGTTCGGTGCGAAGGTCATCCACAAATACCCCTGCTTTTGCCAGATAATCCTTGACCTGTCGGACTGTCGCGGAACGATCTGCCATACGTTGCGTTATAGCGTATAATCCCTCAGCATCCGTAAACTCAATTTCAAATGTACCGCCGGGGGTTTCAATCGGAAGGTATCGGACAATATCCGACACCCTGAAATCACCCTGTTCATCTATCTTACTTTTGAGATCATCCCAAGGAATACCCCGACGTTTCGAGACTGAGCCTTTAATTTCATAAACCCAATCACGTATAGCATAGTATTTCTTCCCATCAATTTCGATAAAATCCATCTTGCCGCCTAGACTTTGAATAATAATCTCAGGCAATGGGATTTGGGCTAGTTCAGGGTCATTGTTCAGATACCGTTCAATGAGAGACATTGTGATTGCTCCTTATTTATAGGATAAGACGGGGGATTTCTCTCTCCCCTTTTGCATGGCTTGGATAAGCTAAAAAACGGGTATGCGTAGATATTCCTTTAGCAATCAATTCATGCTAAAATTCTCCTTTGCTGAATTCAGCTTTGTCCCCTGAGTGTTTCCGCACTTGGGGGCGGTCTTTTTATAGACAATACGTTCTATTTTACTTCGGATTTTCGGGGATGCAAAAAGTCGTCAAATGCCCGATAAAACCCTCGAAAATTGAAAAAACGCGCCACCCACTTCACAGGCAGCGCGTTTGGCAAGATTTACGATTTACGCATCCGAGAGTTATTCGACGGTGACACTCTTGGCAAGATTGCGCGGTTGGTCAACATCCGCCCCACGCCGCACCGCGATATGATAGGCCAGTAGTTGCAGCGGGATGACCGCCACCACCGGACTCAATAACCACGAGACACGCGGTACATACAACACATGGTCGGCTTTTTCCGCGATGATCTTATCGCCCTCAGTGGCAATCGCAATCACGATGCCGCCGCGTGCTTTGGCCTGTTCAATCTGACTGAGCATCTTGTCGTAGACCTCATCTTGTAGCGCAACCACCACCACAGGCAAATTTTCATCAATCAGGGCAATGGGGCCATGTTTCATTTCGCCCGCTGGATAACCCTCAGCATGGATATAGCTGATTTCTTTCAGCTTCAGGGCCCCTTCCAGCGCGACAGGATAATTTATACCCCGCCCCAGATAGAGAAAATCTTTGTAGTGATAGAGACGGCCTGCCAAATGTTCAATGGCGTGTTCATCACTCAATACGCGCCCCACCAAATCCGGCAAAGTGGCAAGGTCGGTGGTATGAGCCAGCATGTCTTTTTCGGTGAGTGTGCCACGCAGATAACCGAGATACAGCGCCAGCAAAATCTGATCTACCACGCTGGCGGTAAAGGCTTTGGTCGAGGCCACGCCGATTTCCGGCCCGGTCTGCATGGTGATATAACCATCGGAAATTCGCATGGCTTGGCTACCGAGGGCATTCACGATGCTCCACAGGCGAATGTGATAGTGTTTGGCTACTTCCATCGCCGCGAGGGTGTCCACCGTTTCGCCACTCTGGGTGATCGCCAACATCGCGCAGTGTTCATCCAACACCGGGTCACGATAACGATACTCGCTGCCATAATCCACCTCAACAGGCAGGCGGGCCAATTTTTCGATGGCAAATTTCCCGATCAGGCCGGAATAGTAACTTGTGCCGCACGCCACAGTAATCAGCCGTTGCAGCGATTTCGCTTCGTCAGCGGTGAGAGGTAAATCGGGCAGGAATACTTCACCCGTCTTAAAATCTACCCGTCCGCCGATGGTGTCGGTAATGGCGCGGGCCTGTTCGTGGATTTCCTTTTGCATGAAGTGGCGATATTCCCCTTTAGCGGCGCTAATGGGGTCATAGGGTACATCGTGAATCACTGCTTTAACAGGGATGCCATCAATCGTCTGGACGGTATAGCCCTCGGCGGTGACGGTTGCCATCTGCCGACTTTCCAGAAAAACCATGCGGCGGGTATGCTCCAAAATGGCGGGGATGTCGGAGGCAATAAACATTTCATTTTCGCCTAGGCCGATCGCCACCCCACCCGCGTTGCCGATGCGTGCCACGACCAATTGACCGGGGAAATGGGCGCTCATGATGACGATGGCATGTGCCCCACCCAAATGCTGCACCGCTAATTGAGTTGCGGCGGTAATGTTCTTGCCTGCGGAGAGATACCGTTCAACGAGATGCACAATCACTTCGGTGTCGGTATCGGATGAAAACACGACCCCCTCCGCTTCCAATTCGGCCCGCAACGACAGGAAATTTTCGACGATGCCGTTATGGACAACAACCGTCGCCCCGTCCATGCTGGTATGGGGATGGGCATTACGCTGACTGGGTGCGCCGTGTGTTGCCCAACGGGTATGCCCGATACCCAGTGAGCCTTTGACGGGTGCAAGCTCGACCTCTTGGCGCAGATTACCCAATTTGCCAACCTGTCGCCGGACTTGGATTTGACCGTTTGATTCTAAAATGGCGATACCAGCGGAGTCATAACCGCGATATTCCAACAATTGCAAGCCGTTTAGGATAATCGGCGCAGCATCACGCGGCCCGACGTAACCGACGATTCCACACATGGCCTAATTGCCTCCTATTTGATTTTGAGGAATGCAGCAATGCAAATAGATATGCTCTCTGGGCGAATAGGCTCAGAGCCTCATCACGGCAGGCGGAGTTGTCCCGCTGTTACCAGTGGGGTTTATGAAAAAACCTGCGTGTTGTGTGGGGAGTAACCGGAGTTGTGATGATGTACCCCGAACGGCATCCGCTGAAACCTCGATTTTCCCCTTGTTACAGGGTTAGCACTGCCCCTCGGCAGGAACCGTTACCTCGTCACCTGTGAAGTGAAGTTTACGCACAGGCCATGCGCTATTATCCCCTAAAACGATTTTTGTTTGGCGACCTTCCTTTCATGCTTTTTGGATACGATGCGGCCCATGATACCCGGTCAGCTAAAATTTGTCATGGGCAATTTTCACGATACGAATTCTAAGGTTTCCGTTGTGGCCTGCGATAAATCGGCATAAAAACCGCGCCGTTCGGGGTTGACCAACTGCGCCAATTGATACATGGCCTCTTGGGTCATCTGGCGCATTTCAGGACGCGGCACATGCGAACGCCCCCCCGTTTTAAAGCGGAAGGCTGGCCCAAAACGAATTTCAATCGGGGTACGCCGTACCCGTTTCATATTGCCACCGACCAAATGAGTCCCCTCCAAGCCAACAGGCACAATCGTCGCACCGGATTTGACCGCAACGTAGGTAAAGCCCTCTTTGACTTCAATCATGGCGGGTTGGCGCGTGCCTTCTGGGGCAATCAAAATACAATAGCCCGCTTTCAACAAGGCGATGGTATTTTCTAGGGCCTGCCGATCCACTTTATCACGGTCAACCGGATAGGCCCCCCATGACCGCGCAATCAGGCCAACGAAGGCCGAATCAAAATTTTCTCTTTTCGACATCGGGATGACATAACGCGATGTAACCGCCCCTGCCACGACCACCGGGTCAGGGAAGCCGATATGATTAATCACCACAAGGGTCGGGCCGCTGGCGGGCACATGCTCCAACCCGGTGATGGTCGGACGCACAATCACATGAAACCCAATCGGACGCAGCAGCCAATCGCGCATGAATTTGCGCCGCCAACCATAGTGGGCCTGCTGCTGAACAATATCGGTTGGGGGGGAGACAGTTGCGTCGGTGGTCATACTCTTCCTAATCTATTGGTCGCGGCGCGGACGGCGGGGTGCATGACGACTCCCACTGCGTGAGGCGGGTCGGCCTCCGGTTGAAGAACGACGCGAAGGGGATTGGCCTTCTGGTCGGCTTGCGGATGATCGCTGTTGATTGGGACGGCGCTGTTTGCCAATGCCAGCATTATCGCGCAGGGCCTTGACCTCATCAGGGCTTAGTTCGCGCCATTTGGCGGGGGGTAAATCGCCAAGCGCCAACGAACCAATGTGGGTACGAATAATGCGTCTGGCGGGATGGCCCAGCAAATCGGCAATCTCACGAATCTGGCGTTTATGGCCTTCGCGCAGCACGACACGCACCCATGTGCCATCGCGTGAGCTTTCCAATAAAATCACTTTGGCAGGGCCGGTGCGAAAACCATCCGGTAAGGTCATGCCACTACGCCAATGATTGAGTTTCTCATCATTGACACGCCCTTCCAGCAGTACCTTATAGGTTTTTTCATGCCCATAGCGCGGATGGGTCAGCCGATTGGTCAAATCGCCATCGTTGGTCAGCAGCACCAAGCCTTCGCTGTTGACATCCAAGCGCCCCACCGGATACAGTCGCACATCGCTGGTGACCAGTTCCAAAACCGTCGGCACGTCAATTTGTTCATCTTCGACGGTGGATGAAATATATCCTCGGGGCTTGTGCACGATGATATAACGTTGTCGTTCGGGGCGGGGCAAGGCTTTGCCATCTACCTTAATCACATCCGTTGCGGGGTCAGCTTTTTGACCGAGGGTAGCAACTGTGCCGTTGACCAACACGCGGCCCTGAATAATCATGTCTTCGGCAGTCCGGCGTGATGCAATGCCCGCCTGCGCGATGAGTTTTTGAATACGTTCTTCCATTGGTATACCTCAATTACTTATTGGGATGCGGTGAACACCAATTGATAAGGCTGTTCACCAATCCCGCGAAAATGGACTAACAGCAGATAATCACGGGGGGGTTGAATCTGCTGTAAATCCAAAACCCCATTCACCGATTCAGCTACCAGATCCCAATTGGGGTCGAATAGGCGCATTTCAAAATCACCGGGGAAATTGCTGCCCTCGGCGGCGGTCAGCGTCTGTACATTAAGCTGCCGACCTTCAACCACAGGAATGACCCACAGGCCATAGGTCTGAATTTTGTCATCCATCACCCCGGCTACCCATGCCAAGCCATTTTCCAAAATGACGACCCCGGCAGGATTACCCAGCGGCGAAAAATAGACCCGGCCCAGCCCTAGTGCCAATAGATAACGTCCGCCAATCGTAGCCGAGGCTTCGCGCACTCGCACCACATACTCGCCTGCAATAGGCAGTGGGTAATCGGTAATTTGTGGACTCAGGCCCAAACCAGCGTCATCGTTGGAAATCAGCACCCGCCCGCCGGCATCCATTAAATCCACAAACAAATCTAACTGTTCGGTGGGATTTTGCGGCATGGCGGCTAGGCTAATCAGTTGCCCTGCCTCACCCTGAAACGTCCACATTGCGGCGGTTTCTGGCAACAAGCGCGCTTTGACCGTCTGTCCAACCTCAAGCGTACCGCCGGGGGATTCAATCGAATCGAGTTGGTAAAGTTCTAGTTCATATTCACCGTTTGGGTCACCCTCGTAGGCAGAAACCACCACAAAATAGAGGCCGGTATCGGGCAGTTCCAGATTCAACGCCGAATTAGTGGTGCGCCCATCGTCGTCATTCTCACCGACCAGTGTTCCATCGGCATCCAACAATTCTAGGTAGGTATCAAAATGGGCTGAGGTCACAAAAAGGCTGATACGCTGGTCGGCTGTGCCTTCAAAATAATAAACAGCTTCGGGTGTCGTCAGTGTCGCGGTGACGGTTTCGCTAAAAATCAGCGGGGTGCTGGTTTCCACCGCAACGACCGTGCCTGTGCCGGAATACAATGACAGCATATAAGCTCCGCTGCCCGAATCTTCAAACGAATGAACATAAATCTGATAAGTTCCGGTCATCAGCAAGCGGGTGTTATAAATCATGGAATTTGTACCCCGTCCGCCATCATCATCCGCGATAAACGGCACGGTGGTGTCGGATGGCTCGAACAGTTCCAAAAAGGGGTCAAAATCCTCAGAGATCAGTTCAATCGTCACCACCTGATCGGCTTCGGCCTCAAACTGCCACACATCCCAACGGCCTACACTCAGATACCCCTCGACCGCGCTGTTCATCTCAATCGGGCGTCCGGTGCGGCTGATACCGGGAGGGATGCGTGTTGGGGCGAGTGTACCTTCTGGGGTCGGGGTGGGAAAATTCAAGGTACTGGTTGGCATCGGAGCCGGGCCAGATGGCGTATGGGTCGCGGTTTGATTCAGACGCAGTTCTAACTGATAGCCACCTATGGAATCGCCACTTCCCCCCACCAACACACGATAGGTTGAGGAGGCTGGCAGGGTAATCGCAATCACCGCGCTACGGGTACGAGCCTCGGATGCCAGAATATTGCCATCAATATCCTCTAGGGCGACTGATGGTACAAGCGATGAACCAGCGACGGCCTGCACTTCGATTTCAATAGCCGTTCCACCCGTGCCATCATAAAAATACTCATTTTCTTGACCGGGGGTATCAATCGTCCCGGTGAAAATCTGGTTCGGGACAAGCTGAATCCCATCTTGGGCATAAAGCGACCCGCTGACCACCCCCATCAACAACAACCCAACGATAAGCAGCAAGCTAAGGAATGCCGTATAGCGGCGCAATGGGATTTTCATAGAAGTTGAGTATTTCCACTGATGGGTAAGGACGGTGCTTTTATAGTAACACTATTGTACGCGCCAGTTAAGGCTAAATTCTCCAGCACTGCCCTCATAACCATAGACACGCAAGAAATAGCGCCCTTCCACCGGAATAATCATGGTCAGGCGTGGATTGCGGTCAAAGGTGGAATTAAAGCCGACATCATCTACCATTTCAATCACTACGCCGGAGGGGTCAACCACTTCCAGAATTGCGTCAAAACTCCAATAGCCCTCGATAAACACCAACAGGCTCTCACCCGCCGGGATGTCAATTTGACGCTCAAACACACCACCTTCGCCCACGCTACCCTGCTCTGACCCTGATGGAGGCAACACAGCAGCAGCCGTCGCAAATATCGTGGCAGTTGGGCCAGCCGATGTGGGTGAGGCCTGCGGGCTTGGCAATTGCGATACGGTAGCAATCGTCGGGGTTGGCGTTAAGCTGACTATAGGGCGGGTGGTCGCGGTTGGTGACTGGGTAGGCGACGAAACCGATGGCGTGGCAGTCTCGCGTGACCAACGCAGTTCATATGTCCCCAAATCACTGTTGCCGAACCCCGCCACATGAATCATATATAATCCATCTTCCGTAACGGTCAGGTCGGTAATCAGGGCGTTTTTATCGCCGCCGCTGTCATCATCAAACGCCAGTGCTTCACCACCGGGCCCGACCAACTCCACCATCGGGTCAAAGGTCGTGGTGCTGTCCACCCGCTTGAGATAGATCGTCAACACATCCCCGGCCTGTAAGCCAATAATCCAGCGGTCGCGTGCCCCATAAAATTCGAGAGTGGCGGTTTGGGTAAAGTCGGGTGCAAGTGTGCCGCGTTCAACATCGGCAACCGTGACCCCCAAACCAATCCCGATCAGATAACTCCCGACGCCAAATCCGGTGGCGCTCCCCGCATAAATGGTATACGTGCCATCGGCAGATAGAATCACACTGTTAATGACTGAATCCAGCGTCGTTGGCAAAATGTCGTCATCCTCGGCAATGATCGTGCCGTCAGGGGCTTGCAGACGAACATAGGGATCAAAGGTAGCGTCTTCGTCCATCCGACTAAAACTCAGCGTCACCACCATATCCGCCGTGCCGAAAAATGTGAACTGATGGATGTCGCCTTCTTGCTCCAATGCCCCTTCGCGCATCTCGCCAAATTCGAGGGCTTCACCGGATTCGACCAATTCAAAACCCGATAGGCCTAGCTCGCCTTCGGTTATCTCTGTCGAATTATCAAAGGGGGTCGGTGTGGAAACACGATTCACCGTCGGGCTTGGCGTGAAGGTCGCGACTCTGGGTGTTGGGGAACTGAGCGCCCCCGCAGTCGCCAGCAAAATATAATAACTCACCGATTCACCGCCGACCGCAACCAAATCACCGGTCACGGTTAGGGCATAACTGCCTGTTTCCAAATAGAGTTGGGGGATGAACACCCGCCCAGTGGCATCGCCCCGCGCCTTAATCAGTTGCAACGGCGTATCGGCATTGTTCATCTGATTCAGAATCACAATGAGTACCGAATTGCCAGTGGCACGGGCAACATCCAAGCTGACTGTTTGGGACTGCCCGATCTGAAAACGCCATGTTTGCTGCGGCACGGTCGCGGTCAGTATGCCAGCAGTGGGGGTGTTCACTGGCAAATTTAAATCGTCCTGCGCGGCGGCGAAGGGTGCAACCATCAATAGCGCCGCTAGCACACAGGCGAAAATAATCAGGCGGTAAAACACTTTCATGCAAGCGACCCTTTCTAATTTAATCCACCATTGGGCAAATCACAGGGGGGATAGGTGCTGACGTCCCACGTCCCAGCATAAAATTGCAGATATTCTTCGACGTGTGCCCCCCAATATTCATCGCGGTGTTCACCAGTTGGGTGCAGTACATAGGTAAAGGGGATGCCATGCTCGGTCAGGCGCTCCACAATCAATTCAATGTTGACCTGTGCATAATCATCCATGCCCCGATCAAAATAGAGGCGCGGCGCATCGGTGGGCCATTCGACGGTGAGGGCCAACGCCAGCGGATTATGGGTATCCGGTGCATGGTACAAATCAAAAAAGGGGCTGTGTCCACCGACGGCAGCAAATAGCTCCGGGTGGCGGAAACCAATCAAATAGGCCCAGAAGCCACCGCGTGAAATCCCGCCAATCGCCCGACCCTCCGGCGTATTTTGCAGACAATAGGTGCTTTCGACCAGCGGCATAAGTTCATTCAAAATGACATATTCATACGACCCGTCAATCCAAAAGACATTCGTATTCGCCATCACCCCACCGAAAGGCAATACCAACGCCATTGGAGGCAGGCGGCCTAAGGCGACATCACGGGTAAGGGCCTCATCCATTTCGAGACGGTCAAAATGCGAGTCATCGGTATTTGAGCCGTGCATCAGCAGCACATAGGGATATTTGACGGCACTGGATTGATAACAGGGGGGGAGATAGACCCGATAGCGCAGATTTTCGCGGGCGATGGCGCTGTACCAAGGATCAACCTGAACCATCGTGCCTTGCAGGGAAGTACATCCGGCTGGCAGCACGTTTTCCGCCAACGCAAGCTGATAAATACCGGGGCTGACATCATCAAAGCTGCTGAGTTGAACGGAATAGACTCCATCGGCGGGCAGGGTCACGCCCAAAATCACCGCGTCTTGGCCGGGGCCGCTGTCATCATCGAAGGCGATGAGCACCCCATCCGGCCCATAAAAGTCTATATAGGGGTCAATCGTATTGGTCTGGTCGGCGGGGAAACGCTCCATCGAAATCGTGACCATCTGCCCGATACGACCTGTAAACGTCCATGTATCGGTTTCACCGGATGCCAAATCCGCCGCGATGGTCTCGCCGAATTGAATAACCCCACCCCCGTTTTGGCGGGCATGGGCAATGGGGAACATCGGCAGAGCCAAACCAATCACAATAAGACTAATCCCGATGATCATTTTCCGACGCAAGTGGCTTTTCCTTATTGATGATTAAAAACAACTCGGCAGTTCGGCGGCATTACGCGGCCAATCTTGCCCATAGAACATCAGATAATCCAACACATGCGCCGCCCAATATTCATTGTCATGGTCACCCGTCGGGCTGATTTCATAGGTATGCTCGACGCCGTTTAAGCGCAAAATATTCGACACCGCCGTCACGTTGGCTTCGGCAATATCGGTTTGGGTCACATCCAAATATATCCGCAGTTGGGTGGTCGGTGGAATCGTTTCAGCCAATTGCAGGGGGTCATACAACGGCGGGGCAAGGCCATCATCAAAAACGGGGCTGTGTCCCCCAGTGGCTGAAAATAAATCTTGATGCCGAAATGCGATGCTAAACGACCAGAAACCGCCGCGTGAAATCCCACCGATGGCCCGACCTTCGCGTTCCGACCATAGGCAGTATTGGCTTTCAACCGCTGGGATGAGTTCGTCCAAGACGACATTTTCATAGGATGCCCCCACATCAAAGATATTTTCCTGCATCAGCCAATCGCCATAAGGCATAATCAGCACCATCGGCGGCAGGGGATTCAGCGGGTCGGCCAATTCGTCATCCATGACCGTCTGCACCCCCAAGCCATCTGTCCATTGGGTTTGGTCATAGGTTGAGCCGTGCAGCAAAATCACATAGGGATAACGCTGTCCGGTCACAAAAAAGCAGGGCGGCACGTACATACGATAGGCAACGTCATCTTCCAGAATCGCGCTGGCAAAGGCGGCATCAAGTACCCGCCCCTCTGTTTCATCACAAGGCGGCAGACTCACAGCCGAGCGTGTTGCAATCGTAGGGGTAGCGGTAGCTTCGATACGGGTCGGCAGCGGCGTAACCAACGGTGGGGTGGCGCTGGGTCGGGGGGATGGCAAAGCCGTCGCCGTCACCACAATCACTTGCTGGCTCTGGTCATCGGGGGCTAATGGCTCACACGCCACCACCAAAAGGACAATCCCAACCAGCACCAAAATACTGGTCGGGACGCGAGATAGACGTAATTTGTTGGGTTTTCGCATTGAACAGTTTAGCTAATAGACACCATACGGACACCCGGAATTTCACCTACGTTGGCGACCATTTCGTCTGCCGAAGTTTCCTCTGGCAGAATCCCGCTGAGCGCCACCGCACCGTGATTAAGACGTGCCCGCATTCCAAACGGCAAGACTTTGCCCACCGCTAGTAGAATGCCTTCATCATCAAACAATTCCGTGTCATCAACCGCGTTGACTCCTGCCAATTGTAGCACATTGTCCTTAAAGGCCCGCCGCACAATTGGGGTTTTGACATTGCCCACTAACTTTACCACCCCATTGACCACCGTATAGCTAAAATAACTGCGTGAGACACGGATTTGGTCATTGGCGCGAACTAGGATATGGAGCGACTCTAGAATATCCTCGTCAGTCGGGACAAACACGGTTTCATTAGTCATGGACATTTTTCACCCCTTCAAAATAGAACAAGGCCCAAAATTGCATAATTTCTACCCTAATTTTGAACCGAACTTGGGGTTCTGCCAAGTGCTATAAGACATAAAGATTGCCTAAATTTTTGGAAGACTTCGCTTGCGCTAAGACTAGAACAAACATATAATGCCAACACAACACCATCTCGGTATAAAGGTTTTAGCTGGTATGTCCGTAATTGACGACATCAAAGCCCGACTCGATATTATAGATATCGTATCGGCGTATACCCCCCTTAAAAAGGCGGGGCGCAATTACAAGGCCCTTTGCCCTTTTCATGGGGAAAAGACGCCTTCGTTTGTCGTCTTTCCAGACCGTCAATCGTGGCGTTGTTTCGGCGCGTGCAGCGAAGGCGGCGACCTGTTCAAATTTGTGATGAAAGCCGAGGGGTGGGATTTTGCCGAAACACTGCGCGTCCTAGCCGAAAGAGCCGGTGTTGAACTTCGTCCGCAAACTCCCGAAGAAACCAATCGGCAAAACACCGAAGAACGCCTATTCGCGCTACTCGATGCAGCGGCCCAGCAGTTTACCCAACATCTTCTTGAATCCCCCGAAGCTGAAGATGTGCGGGACTATGTGGCGCGGCGCGGCCTAAACGAAACGACCATCCGCCAGTTTAACATCGGTTATGCGCCGGACAATTGGCATTTCGCTCTCAATCATTTCCGGCTGGAAGGCTATCGGGAAGAAGAATTGATCGAGGCGGGCCTTGCTATCCGTAATGATAACGGGCGCGTCTATGACCGTTTCCGTCATCGCCTGATGATTCCGATTCGAGACGGACGAGGCCGCACACTCGGTTTTGGCGCACGCGCGCTGGCGGATGACCAGCAACCGAAATATCTGAATTCTCCGCAGGGGCCATTGTTTGATAAAAGCACCTTGCTCTATGGCCTTGATCTGGCCCGCCGAGCCATCCGTGAAAGCGAAACGGTGGTCATCGTCGAAGGCTACATGGATGTCATTCAAGCCCATCAAGCGGGGTATACCAACGTCGTCGCCCAGATGGGGACGGCCTTGACACCAACTCAGGTGCAATTGGTAGCCAAATATGCCAATCGGCTGATCTTGGCGCTAGATTCGGACGCCGCCGGGGTGAATGCCACCATGCGCGGCCTCAAAGTGACCCGCGATAGCCTGGTCGAAGCCG
Organism: Anaerolineae bacterium; assembly: GCA_041753455.1. Lineage (GTDB taxonomy): Bacteria > Chloroflexota > Anaerolineae > Aggregatilineales > J027 > CFX10. Next base: position 163,367 of record JBGSUK010000018.1, read on the forward strand.
AAAACGGGCCGACGGGGTTGGATGCACACAGCATGATGTCGCAGGCGGGCAAACTCCAATTGGATATACGGGTGTTACAACTACCCAGTGGTAAAGACCCCGACGATTTTATTCGGGCTAATCCTGATCAATGGCCGGAAGTGGTCAATCAGGCCAAGCCACTGGTGGATTATGTTATTGAGATGGGGACACGCGGCCTTGCCCCAAATGCGGATATTCACGAGCGTCAGCGGCTGGCCCGCGAACTGCTGCCCCTGTTGACCGCTACCGAAAGCGATTTGCAGCGCAATGATAATATTCAGCGCCTCGCTGTGCGGCTGCATATCCCTGAACGCGATTTGTTAAATTGGGCACATTCGGCGGGTGCGATGAAGCCCACCGCCAAACCGCTGCCGGCCCATCGCCCGCAACCAAAAGGGGCGGGTAACGGTAATACTATGGGGATGCAGCGGCGCAATGGACACGCCAGCCAACCCGGTGTTGCCCTCGAACGCTATTGTCTATCACTGCTGCTCGAAGCCCCTGACCGATTGTTTCAGGTCAATCGTAAACTGCGGGAATTGGCAACCCAAGATGAACGTGCATCAGCGGCCTTGATTCCGCTGAACCAAGAAGATTTTAGCCGCGAGGACTATCGCGCCCTATTCCGGTTGATTACTGAATCACTGGATCAAGACGAATATGAGCCAACCGAGTTTGTTCAGGAATGTGTGCCGCAAGAATTAATGGGGACGATGCAAGATATTCAGCCCCCCCCATTGGAGATTTTCCGACAGCGGGCCAACAATCTGCATCTGACCGAGTTACAAAGTGTCATGAAAGACCTCAGCCGCTTTAATGGTGAGGCGGAACTCCCCAACGTCGAGCTATTTCGCTGTGTGTTGGAACTCCGCCAGCAACGACTAAAACGTGAGATGAGTGACTTCTATTTTTTTGAACGTGAGGCTCAATTAGACGGTGAGAATGCCCTCGTGGTAGATTATTCAGCAATCAAGACGCACAGTCTCGCCATTCATTTATTGGAACGCGCCCGTCATGAGTTAGTGCATCAACGGCAAGAAAATTAATCCATATGACCAAACGAGCTAGTTCTCGAACCAAAACCACCTCAACAGCGGTGGCAGCCCATCTCATAGAAGCGCTGGCTGCCAAAGGGCAACAAACCGGACAGTTGACTGAATCCGAGATTATGGCTGTCTTCGGCGATCTCGCCAGCGAGGACGCACAGGCATTTTTGAAGCGATTGGAAGGGATTACTGTGGTATCGGACGCGGAAGAATTTGACGCACAAAACAGCACCACCGAAATGGCGGTTGTTGAAGAAGTCGAAATCGAAGACACCCTAGACGATGAGCCTGTTTTGGTCGAAGAGGATTTTGAAGAAGAAGAACTCGACGATCTTGATGATACCCTGTCTGAATTAGGCATCGCAGGCGAAATGGGGGGCGATGACGACGAGCTAGATTTCGATGAGTTTGATCTCGACGATGTTGGGTTTGATTCTGCCGACGAGAGCGACAATGATTTATTGGCCCTCGCGGATGACCCAGTACGTATGTACCTAAAAGAAATTGGGCAGGTTGAACTGCTAGATTCCAACCGCGAAACATGGTTGTCGGTGCAAATTACCGCCGTCATGTTCCTCAATCGGCTGGTGGATACCCTGACCAAAGAAGGCCAGACCGACCCGTTAACCGTTCTGAGTGCGCTGTATCAGCACATTCTGACCAATTGGGCCAAGCTCGACAAACTGGTCACGACCCACAAACTCGATCTGCCCGATTTTGAACTGGTCGTTGCCGAAACCACCCAACTGCGCGAAAACTGGAATGTGGATCTGCCCTCCTATATCCGCGAATACCTGATGGCTCAAGGCCCTTGGGGACGTGACGAAAAATGGACAGGCTTGGCGCAATCGCTGTTTGAAGTGTTCCATGGCCTCTATCTCATCCCGCCGGAAATCCAACAGGAATTGCTGCGGGCCTATCGCCAAACGGGTGAACCCCCCAGCGCCGATGCGTTTAGCAGTTGGCTAGAACGCCGACCGGATTATTACGGCAACCGCGTGCGTGATGAATTTGCCAGCGCGGTCTTTCGGGGCAATGAGGCCGCCGAAGTGCTGACTCGTGCCAATTTACGTCTGGTCGTCAGCATGGCAAAACGCTATATGGGCCGGGGTATCAGCTTCCTAGACCTCATCCAAGAAGGCAATATTGGCCTGCTGCGTGCGGTGGAAAAATTCGACCACACCAAAGGCTTTAAATTTAGCACCTATGCGACATGGTGGATTCGCCAAGCCATCAGCCGTGCCATCGCTGACCAAGCGCGAACCATCCGCATTCCGGTACATATGGTCGAAACTATCAACCGCTTGATGCGAATTCAGCGCAAATTGATTCAAGAACTGGGCACTGACCCAACGATTGAACAACTTGCTGTCGAAATCGGCTTCCTGACCCCTGAAGAGACCGAACAGGTGCGGGAACTATGGAAAAATGATGAAAAACTTGACCCATCCATGAGGAAAAAACTACAGCGGGCCTCCAGCAAAGTCCGGCGTATCATGCGGATTTCGCAAGAACCGATGTCGTTGGAAATGCCCGTTGGACAAGAGGATTCCAGCCAGTTGGGGGATTTCATCGAGGATGACAAGATGATTAGCCCGGTGGAGGCCGCCGCCCGCCAACTACTGAAAGAACAGATTCGCAGCGCCCTTTCAGTGCTAAATGAGCGCGAACGGGAAGTGCTGGAACTGCGTTTCGGCCTGAAAGATGGCAAAGAACATACCCTAGAAGAAGTCGGGCAACACTTCGGTGTCACTCGCGAACGTATCCGTCAAATTGAAGCCAAAGCCCTGCGAAAATTGCGCCATCCCAACCGCAGCCGCCCCCTGCGCGATTATCTGGAGCTTTAAACCCATAGGCATAGTCCATGTCTAATCAAACGCGATCTCGGCTGCCTGTCCGTCGCAAAACCCCACCGCCGCGTGTAATTGAAAATCTTACATTGCAGCAGGTGGGGCTTGGGTCATTTGCGACTGTTTTCATCGTCATTATCTCTGCTTTGCCACTGACGGGGCTATTGATTGGCCTCTACTATCAACGCCAAAAACACTATGCTACCCGGACTTTTGGGCGCACATTGCTGATGTTTGCCACCTTCCTGCATTTCATCTACTTTTGCGTCCTTTGCCCGATGTTAGTCTATGCTGGCGCCCAGCAACTATTCTAAACTGAACCTTTTTCGGCCTTTAGGCTAGTAGAAATATATTGACTACTCTGCCATTTGGGAGATGTTGTAATGCTTCTCAAAAAAATGTCTTTTGCCCTAAGTCTACTACTCATCGGCCTCCTGATTTTGAGCGCCTGCAAGGATGAAGGTGACGCCAACCCGACCTCAACCCCCAATCTTGACCGCGCTGCCCTTGCCCAAACCGCCTTTGCCAACCCCACCAGCACACCGCGTAATCGTGAAACTCCCACCCCGCTACCCGATGTCGAAAGCGAACTGGCCCTGACCACCTCGCAGATGGAACTCGCCATTGTTGCTGGGGATGTGGAAAAATATATGGGAAATATCTGGCAGAGTGATCCGCTGTTTACCACTGAGCAGCGCCGTTGGGCCGAGGCATGGGCCAAACAACCACCTATCTCGTTTGACATCACCCTCAGTTCCATTAGCGCCCCCACCGAAGATGAGTCCTTCGCCCGGATGTCGGTCAAATGGCGTGGGTCGGGTGAGGCCGAAACCAGCGATATGGGGTCAGGCGGCTCAACTATCACTGTCCATTTCTATCGTGAGGCGGCTGGCAGCACCCACTGGCTGTTTGCTGGTGAGGCATGGCAAGTCATCAACCTGCATCGTAATGGAAGCGACTGGACAGACGATCAACCCGGTGACGGCACCGAAAAAATCCGCATCCACTATCTGCCAGAGTATGGCCCCATAAGCGGAACGGGGAACGCTGCAACTGTTTTGGCGGAAAACATCCCCGGTATTTACACCATTGTCAGCCGCGAATTAGATATCGAGCCGACGAACGCCCTGAATCTCAAAGTGTATGAATACCCGGATGCCCTGCGTTCTATGGTAGACATCACCTTCCTGCATGAGCTATTGGTCTGGAATCAACCTGCCGAAGCCCTGCGCTTTTCCCAAGACGTGAATACCGAACTCCCGCCGGATGATGAGGTCATCGCAGGTCAATTGGTGTACAGCCTACTCTTTCAACTGGCGGGTGACACCACCGGTAATTATCCAAAGTGGGTCGTCGAAGGCACAGCGCAAATGATCATGATGAAAGAGTTCATGACCACCCCGCGCCGCAATAATCAACTTTCTGCGATGGCAGGTATCGCAATTACCGCCGCCGCAGGGACTGAACTTGCACCGGAAATCCCCCAAATGCAGGATTGGGAAACCATCGCTGTTTGGCGAATTGAACCATCCCTTCAAGATTATGCCACCAGTCTACAAGCCGGGACATTCATCTATTATATTGATGCCACCTACGGTCAAGAGCAGCGCAATGCGTGGATTAAGAGCATGGCCGCCGAAAAGACATTGGATGAAGCCTGCCAAGATATTCTCGGCAAATCATTTGAAGACCTGACCGCTGATTGGCTGGCGTGGATTGTGACCCAAGCCTAGTTTTGCATCGGGGCGGTTGTGTGTTAAGCCGCCCTTCATTTTTTGCCTGCACCAACTTTTCAAGGCTATACTTAAAAAATCAAATCTCGATTTGGGAGAATCTGTCGTTATGCCCTACACCGTTGACGAACTAATTTCGGTTTGCATTGCGCGTCAAATTCAAGATGGCGATCTATTGGCGCAGGGCTTGGCGACCCCATTGGTGGTGGCGGGTTATATCTTAGCCTCCAAAACCCATGCCCCCAATGTGGCCTATGGCTCAGCGATTGGGCAGGGCATTTGTTTTGAATCCGCCCCGCTTGGTGTAGCGACCATCGAAGCACTCTGGCTTGGCAAATCGGTCATGAATGTCGGGTTTGTATCCGCCGTCGCCGATATTTTGCCCTCCCTGCATATGAAAGAATATTTTCGCCCCGCCCAAGTGGATGCGGTCGGCAATTTCAATAATGTGGCCTTTGGGGACGACTATAGCCATCCCCGAATGCGACTCCCCGGCACAGGCGGCATCCCCGATGTAACCGTTTTTTCCGACCAGATTTATCTGTATGTGCCGCGCCATTCACGGGTAACTTTTGTTGAAAAACTCGACTTTATCAGCGGCTTGGGGCATACTGCCGAGCGGGGACGGGGACAGGGTGCGCGCTATCTCATTAGCGACTTGGGTCAGTTTGATTGGGCCAAAGGACGGATGCGCCTGCTGACCTATCACCCCGGCGAAAGTATCGAGCGTATCCAAAAAAAGACGGGTTTTGAATTGGAAATCGCGCCGGATGTGCATGAAACGCCAGCCCCAACCGACGAAGAAATCCGCCTGCTGCGTGAAGAAATTGACCCCCTCGGTGTGCGAAAACTCGAAGTATTGGGAGGAACAGCCCGTCGAGATTTATTGCGTGATATACTCGCCGCCGAAAATGCACTCTAATTCAATCACTGGGAGAGACAAATTTTGCCACCACCGCCCAACCATCGTTTTCACGAGATTACCTTTTATGTGCGCTATTTTGAAACCGACTCCATGCGGATTGTCCACCATGCCAACTATCTGGCCTATTGCGAAGAAGGCCGTAGCGCCTATTCACGGGCAATCGGGGCGAGCTATGCCGATTTTGAAAAGGCCGGGTTCTTCTTGGCGGTCAGCGAGGTCAATATGCGTTATCTGTCGCCAGCGGTCTATGGACAACAAGTCACTGTGCGAGTGTGGGTGGAGGAAGTCAAAAGCCGCCGCATCGTGTTTGCTTATGAAATCTTCAATGCTGCGGATGGTACAATGCACGTCACCGGCGTCACGCGGCATATCTGCATTACCCAAGATGGCAAAGTGACCCGCATACCAGAAGATTGGATGGAGCGCTGGTCGCCGAATCCAGCCGGGTCGTAAGATCATCGTTTATTTGAAAAATGGCATTATTTTTTAGCTAGAGTTTATGGAGCAACAAAATATGGTGACCTATGCTGACCGCCCTTGGATCAAACATTATGATACCAAGGTGACCCCCTCACTCGCGCCTTATCCCGAACACCCGCTGCACGAATTTTTGCGCCGGAGTGCCCAAAAATTCCCCAACAGCCCCATTACCCTGACCTCGGCCCATTTGCCTGTGGTGGGGCGTATCAAATCTACCCTGTCCTATCAGCAGGCCGATGCCCTTTCCGATGCGCTGGCACAGGGGCTGATCGAGATGGGGATCAAAAAAGGCGACCGGGTAGCGATTATCATGCCCAACTGCGCCCAATTTGTGATTAGCTTCTATGCCATTCTCAAGGCAGGCGGGGTCGTTTCGGCCACCAATCCCACCTATCCCCCGATGCGTATGGCGGAACAACTGAAGGACAGCGGCGCGAAGGTCGCCATTTCCCTGACCCTGTTTTATCCAATGTTGAAACAGATTCAGGCGCAAACCGACCTCAAAAATATCATCGCGACCAACATCAAAGAATATTTGCCCGGTGCGGCCAAAACGCTGTTCACCATCGCCAAAGAAAAGAAAACCGGCCATCGGGTGGATGCGCTTCAAGCCAATGACCATTGGTTCCAAGCCGTTCTGACCCAACATGCAGGTAAACGCCCCAATGTGGATGTCAAAGCCAGCGACATTGCGATTTTCCAATATACGGGCGGGACGACGGGCGTATCCAAAGCCGCTATGTCCACCCATCAGGCTTTGGTCGCCAACACGCTGATGTGTAACATATGGCTTTCTGGTGATGGGCCGGGCCAAGAGGAGATTTCGCTGGCGGCCATCCCGATGTTCCATGTCTTTGGCATGGTTGCGGTGATGAGCTTCTGTGTCTATTTGGGTGGCATGATGGTGCTTGTCCCCAATGCCCGCGAAATGGATGATTTGCTGGATTGCATTAACCACTATAAACCCACCCAGTTCATGGGCGTGCCGGCGCTTTACAACTCGATCAACAATCACCCCAGAGTCATCGCGGGTGAGGTTAGTCTCAAATCTATTCGGGCCTGTATCAGCGGATCCGCGCCCCTGCCACCTGCCACCAAGCGCCGTTTTGAAGAACTATCCGGCGGGTTGATTGCCGAAGGCTTTGGCATGAGCGAAGCCCCCACCGCCACCCATGCCAATCCGCTGCGTGGTGAAAACCGGATTGGCTCAATCGGCCTACCCTTCCCCGATATGGAGATGAAAATCGTCAGCCTAGAGGATGGCGAAACCGAGATGCCCGTTGGTGAACCCGGTGAATTGTGTATGTCTGGGCCACAAATTATGGTTGGCTATCACAATATGCCCACCGAAACCGCGAATGTCATCCGCACTGATAAAAATGGCAACCGCTGGTTGTATACAGGCGACATTGCCCGTATGGACGACGATGGCTATTTCTATATCGTTGACCGCAAGAAAGATATGGCGCTGATTGGTGGGTTTAATGTCTATCCGCGCAATGTCGAAGATGTGCTAAACGAACACCCGGCGGTGCTAGAAGTTGGTGTTGCAGCTGTGCCCCATCCCGATGCTGATAAGGTTGGTCAGGAAGCCCTCAAGGCGTGGGTAGTGCTGAAACCGGATATGCAAGCCACGGACAAGGAACTGATCGCCTTTGCGGGTGAGCGATTGGCGCGTTATGAAGTGCCGACCCGCATCGAATTTGTGAAGGAACTGCCCAAGACGACGGTAGGCAAGATTTTGCGGCGCCAATTGGCCCAGATGGAAATCGAGGCCCGCGAAAAAGCCGAAAACCAGTAAATACGAACTCCGGCTCCTCTACAACTTATAATCATTACTCGTATCTTTTTTGAATTGGGTAATGAATCATAATTAGAAATGAAATGGAGGGATAATGGATTGTGTGAAACGGTATGCATTTGTCAAGTGGTGTCATTGGTTATGGGGGAGGGTTATATTTGACCGTTAGGCGGGCGGGATTTTTGGTATCATGGGGGATTGGCTCGCATTCGGGTAAAGATCAACTCGCCAACAACGTTTAAGGTTTGTGGGTGCTGTAAAGTCTTTTAGGAGGAGGGGCGAATCACCGACCCCTCCCTACAAGGAACGCCGTGCATTTTCGTAGGGATGAGTCTGTGACTTCTCCGCTTCAAAAACTCATCCATTATCCGAATTCCGTATTAGAGAGGGGTTTGGGGCGAGGTAAACACCTTCGCAGACCGACCCTCTTGTTCACCAATAGGTCACCCAAATCTGGCGTAATACGGGATTCGGGTGATCCATAGGCAAAAAAAGAGGGTCAGTCTGAGCCTGACCCCTACAGGATGGCATGAACATGGGCTTTGGTAGGGGTGCGGTCTAAGACCCACCCTTCACCCGAATTTCGTATCATACCCTATTCGGCCCTACCCTAAAAAACAAAACGCCCCGGAGAATTTTCTGGGGCATTTTTGTTGTTGGAGAAGGGAGGGTGACATGTTGCGGTCACCCTGTTGTGTTTGTGGATTACGCGCAGTCCATACAGACGGTCGGTGGTGGCGGTAATGTTGGCGTCGAGCTAGGCGGCGCGGGTGTGAATGTCCGCGTGGGTGTATTCGTCGGTCGCGTCGGCGTATAGGTACTCGTCGGTACTGTCGGCGTATGTGTCCTTGTATTGGTGCGCGTCGCCGTATTAGTTGCCGTGTTGGTGCGCGTCGGCGTATTGGTGCGCGTCGGGGTTGCCGTCGGGCCCGTATTGGTCGCCGTCGGAGTATTCGTCCGGGTCGGCGTATTGGTGCGCGTCGGCGTATTGGTGCGCGTCGGCGTATTCGATGGCGTGTAGGTCACGGTCGGGGTATTCGTCGGTGTCGGTGTATAGGTCGGCGTTGGGGTGGGCAGCGGCGGAACGACGACACCGGGGCAACCTTCGAAGTAGACGGCTGAGTTATTGAAGTCCGAGCCAGCCGCACCGTAGTAGTTCAGCGTTTGCACACCGCCGAGACCGTCAAAGTCAATCCACATGAAGGTGACGGCGCCAGCATTGATGACCGGATTACGCTGCCATGAGCCTTCGCGCGGGGTACCGGGCGGGTTCGGCATATAGGTGGTGTTGGGTGTATAGTCGGGTGTCGCAGCGGATAGCCACATGACCACGTTCAGCGGATCGCCGAATGCACCACTCCCGACTTGAATTTGCTGGATATGCATACTGCCAGCTAGACCAGCCAGAACGCGCCAGCTAATGTTAAAGCCATCAATGGATGCCGCGTTTGGCCCAATGTTCTGGAGACGGAAGACCACCACACCGGATGGGTCAAAACGTTCGAAGCGTGCCGTAAAGTCCGAGCAGTCCGGAACGGGGGTATTGGTCGGCGGCACATTCGGGGTTTGTGAAGGTTGTTGGCCGGGGAATGGCACATCGCAGATATTGCCTGCCCCACCTTCAAAGCGCAGTATCGAGCCATAGAAGCTGTCAGCATTGTAATGGGCCGACATGGGGCTGGGGCTATTGTTAAACCGGACACGCCATGTTGTGGTCGCGCTGCCATTAAACTGACGGAGATAACTGTTGTTATTCCATCCGGGCGTGCTGGAATTTAAGGTAGTGGTGCCATAGCCATTCGGAACCCCACTCCCCAGTTGAGTACCAGACCAATGGGCGGTACGCAGCGGGCTAGAGATACCCGCTTGGCTCAAGCTCATCGTGCCGCTTGACCATTGACGCCAGCGAATGGTGGCCTGTGAAATGTACCATGGGGCCGGGTCGGTATTTTGAACCTGAACCGAAACCTCATTAATCCCCACGATCACGCTGCCCGCCACAATGCTCAAGCGCGTGCAGTCGGGGGTCGAGGTCGCGGTGGCAGTCCCGGTATTGGTCATCGTTGGGGTCAGGCTGGGTTGCAGCGTAAAGGTTGCCGTCGCGGATGGTACGGGTGTATTGGTCGGCAGCGGTGTTTCCGAAGGCGTAAAGGTCGGCAGTTGCAGTTGGGGCGGCAAGTTGACCGCACGCACCGCACGGAACGACTCGTTTACCCCGACGCGCTGGGCCGTCATATAGACATAATCGCCCAAGTCCGTCCAGCCAAGCAAAGCCGCCATTGGGGTAATCAGCGGCGCGTTATAATGCACCACGACTTCCAGAATGTCACCGGGGCCACCCGCGTCATATTGATTGGTGCCAACCACCGGGCCATAACCGGGCGGGGTCTGCGACTCACGCACCCCACAGAGACGATTACGCCGATCCGGACTGGGTTGATAACGTGACCCGGATTTTATATAAGTTGGATTGGCCGGATTATAAGTTTCCGTAATAATCGTGGGGCGCGAACTACAAATCCAGACATGGAACCAACTGGGACGACCCTCATCCCCCGAATTGCTGCTGTTGACAGGCCCATTGGGAGAAGTCAACCCCACAATGTTATCGCCGTCGCGCAGGCTTAGACCGGACGCCCCTGTTCTGGCGCGGTCTACAATCGAGGGCAAACGGGCAAGGTCTTTACGCAAGCCTTGATGTTCATCCTCTTGCGGGTCACAGTCAATGCCCCAGTGATCCAAAAAGAGGGCGTCATACCCTGCGGTACAGGGCACTAAGCTGTCCAAAATGGTTTCATCAACCGCCCCACTCGGTGCCCCCGGCAGGTGGCGTTGGACGCTTTCCGGGTCCCATTGCCCGGTCACGCCGTAGCGTACCGCAGCACGAGCCGAGTTTTGCAGCGTTACCCATGCTTGGAAAAGCCGCGCAAACTCGATGACGCCGAACGTTAGAATCAGGACAATGGGTAGGGTTAAAGCAAACTCTACCATTGTCTGTCCACGTCGGCCTCGTCGTGGAACTGTCTTACCTTGAGTGATCTGTTTACTCGAATTCATGGTTTAACCATGCTCCCTTCTCGCTCCACCCATCGCCACATTAACGTGAAATACGGGTGAACAACCGACTGGCAATCGCTTCAAACACCGCATCCAAGGATTGCAGGTTATCGGCAAAATAATATTGACCACACCACGTTCTATAATTCGTAATCCCTTGACATGGGCCTCGGTCGCCCGGCGTAATACTGCTGTTGATGAACCCATCGTCCCGAAGGTCTTGTTGAATATCATCATCAATAAACCCGTTGTCGCCAGCATCTGCAATGTAGTGCAGCAGAGGGCCAGCCACCGGGGAATTGACCACTTGATTACTGAAACCAATCGTGAACATTGCCACGAAATTGCCTTCTACGCCGGGTCGTACTTCTTGCAAACCTGCATAGTCGGCCCAGTCACGCGCAAAATCGTCCGCGTCATAATTACCCGTCTGGCTGCATTCGGGATTGCCTACTTGGGGCATCCCGTTGGTCAGGGGGTCGTTGGTCCATTGCAAGCAGAAATGCCGTGTTATGGGCGTATTGTCATTGCAATAAGCGGGGAGTGTATCGGTATTGCCCACAGGACATTCCCCGTATACTGGCAGAACGCCATTCACCACCCCATTACAGAACGTCCGCCAAGGACAGAACCCGGCTGCACCATAGGTTGGCAGTTGCAGCGGCGCACCGACATTCGGTGAATCGGTGACGTTGGCGCCACCATCGCTCAACAGAATGATGACCCACACCGCGTCTTTGCGGATGGTTTCAACATTCGTCAAGGCATTATTGGCCCAGAAAATCCCCGATCCGGTGTTGGTGTCCGGACATGGGGCGATGGTTTCATAGGACCAGAAACGCAAAAGGAGTGGATTCACGGCAGTTCCCGCAGGCAGCGGCAAATCGCTTCTTTCGACGAAACCGTTTACGAGTCCGGTGCTTGGATCATAATCCCACTGGGCTTCATAGGACTCACGACAGCGGTTATACCGATCAAAATAGTTGTTATTCGTTCCATACGGGGAAGGTTTCCCGTTATAATCCGGGGCCATTTGCATGTTTAGGGTATCAATGGCACCTGATTCAGAGGTAATCATGATTTCATCGTTGGAGGAGGCATACCATGGAACAAGGATTTCGCCTTCGCGGGCGAATGTCACCAAGGCCACACGGTCACCACGAATGAAGTCCAAGCGGCGGATAAAATTACGGGCGGCGTCCTTGACTTGTTTGAAAGGTTCACAAATGAGGTCGGTGAAATTGGGATCAGGTAATGCTGTAGGATTGCCACCCAAGGGGCGTATCCCATCTTCACCACTGCCATCATACGTCCCATTGCCGTTAACATCTGTCCAAATATTCCAAGCACCCGTTGAAGTATCTTGCCGGATGAAACCAGCACCGGGGTTGGCGCAGCAACCAGCCCATTTCAAACGATCAGGGTCAGGATTTTCGCCTGTATCTGGGGAGGTTCGCATACAGTCGGCGCGAATCCAATCCTGACGACCGGCATGGGCATTAACGTAGGTCGAAAGGTCGGTATTTTGCGACATGGTCGCCGAACCATCCAAGATGAGCGCCACGTCCAAAACGGCGGTTTCCGAAACTGAAGTAGCTTCAAGGGTAATATCGTTCCACCCCACCAGCTTCAAGAAGGTCGTGGGCGATTGAATCTGGGCCGTCACACGCACCAATTTGCGGGGGTTATCCCATTGGCACAATTCGGTTTCCGGCATATCATTTTCAACCGTATAACTCGCCGGGGGATGGGGGCTTCCTTCCCATTCACCTGTCCCGGCACGCCAAGCAGCAATATCGGTTTCACAGGTCTCGACGAACACACGGTTAGGTTCAAGACCATGCAGTTCAATATATTGACGCGCCGCAATCGCCACGTCGCCATAGTCGCGGCCTTCACGAATTTGACCCGCTGCCGCAATCGCCGACGAGTCTACTGCACGCCGCAGGGCGCTGTAGCGGACAAACAAAAGCGAAAGGTCGGTGACCAAACCGACAAAGGCAATGAGCGCTATAAAACCAATAGCGAGCAAGACAATGGATTGCCCTGCCTTTTCCTTTTTGAATTTAAAGCGATGTACTATACGTCTCATATCCAGATGCCCTCATCATTTTCTTGACGGTCACTAGCACTGTGCATCGTCGCGTAAGGGTGCACACGCTGGCTCAGCAGCCGTGTTGGGAAACATTGACCATACGTGAATGTCAAATTGGTCTTCAAAAAACGTGAAAAATGGAATCCCCAGCAGTTGGTCGTGCTGCCAAAAAATTTCGACTAGCACCATACCGCCAGCGCCCATTTCACGCACTTCCGGATCTGTTACCGCGCCCCCACTGTTATCCAACAGGGTGCGATTCAACATATCTTCAACTTCAGCACTCGTAAATTCCGACCCGCGACAAGATGGGTCGTCCGACGTAATATGATTCCCGCGGAAGAAGTACCCCAAGCGTCGTTCATTCGTCCCGGTATCCCGCTGAGTCGGAATATAGGCCGGATCATACAGGGCGGCGTTATAGGGTTCTTCGGTATCGTTGCATTCATTACTGCGGCTGGGGAGCCGACCCACGATACGAATACGGCGGTCATTGGCGAAGTAGGCATACGAGAACACCGACACCACCACATCGTCTGTCTGATCTTTGAAAGGCAGCGGCAAAATGTTGGTAATCGCCGAACAAGCCACCCCATCGTAAAATTGCAAACCGGGGGTTTCAATACCGTCGGTAAAGCCGGGGATGGTGGGGCCGGGGTAACTGGTGGTCAATTCTTGTTGATACTTATCCCAGTGGGTAGACCCATAGTTGCCATTATCCGGGGAGTTATAGTCGCAGTCCATCAGGTGATAGCTGGTCTCATAACCAAGTGCCCAAAGATTAGGATCACGTACCGAGCCATAGCGCCCTGCCTCACGAGTAGCATCGAGCAGGGTCAAATAATTGTTGGCAAGCCACCCAATCTCGACCAAACCCAATAGCATTAGCAGCAAAATTGGCATGGTCAATGTCAATTCTACGAGGCTCTGCCCCCGAGTTCGGCTGGTGCGCCCATCTAATATGGCGATGGCTTTCCGAAAAGTTCTTCTAAGTGGTTTTCGCATAAGGTTAGCCCTCTAATCAAAACTCTGGTGGACGAGTTTCAGGATAGGCTCATCCGAGGAGCAGCGAAACTCCTGCTGACATGATACCATACCTGCCATAAAAGCCGTGTTCTCAATTGTGAGAACTTGTGCATATATTGTCATTGGGGCATTCAATACGCCCGATTACCCCATCCAATGCTCACCTAACTGTAGCTGTTTTTGATTAAAAACAAAATTGCCGCCGGACTCGATGAAAAGCTGCCACGCGACAATCTCTATTATCTAAAATTTGTAAAGCTAGGTCTATGACCTGTATGGCCTATACGACCATTTCGGTTGTTTTACCCGTTTTGTAAACATTAGCATTGATGCGATAGCCCCGCCCATGCAGCGAAATGATGATTCTGGGTCGGTCGGGGTCATATTCCAGCTTATTGCGCAGATTGTGAATATGATTGCGTACCAGTGCCGTATCACCTGAACCCGTCGGGTAATCCCAGACCGATTCCAACAGGTCATTCGCGGTGTGATATTTATCGGTGTTGACACACAGATAATCGAGCAGTTCAAATTCTACGGGTGTCAGGCTAATGACCCGCTGATCTACAGCCACTGTCCGCAAATTGTAGTCAATCGTCAAGTGCTGCTGATCTTCCTTCTTGTTGCGGTTGGCGCGTCGCAGCAGTGCGCGGATACGGGCATTAAGCTCACGGGTGCTAAATGGCTTACGCATAAAATCGTCGCCACCCGCATCCAACGCCAGCGCAATTTCATGGGCACTGTGATAGGCGGTCAAAAACAGAATCGGCACATCGGTCAGATGCGGCAGCTTGCGCAGTTGTGTACACAGCGAAAGGCCATTATCACCGGGAAGCACCATATCCAGAATAATTAAATCCGGGTGGGATTCGCGGGCGATAGCCACAACCTCATAGCTATTGAGGACGCCCAACACATCATGCCCTTCACGCTCAAGCACACGCTCAAGTGTTTCAAGTATAATTTCGTCGTCTTCTACGACCATAATAACCGGCATGTGCGTGGCTCCTTGATTCAATACGGGGATCGTGAAGTGACCCCCCATTACACTAAAACTCGCTGATTGCTATTGAATCAATGGTAACAAAGAAACTGGCCTAAAATAAAGGCCAGTCCATGAAAGTCCTATGAATTTTTCCCGAAGAAAATTAATGAGTCATCAATTCGGAAAGACTATTCGTTCATCATATAGCCGACGCCATGAATGGTTTTGATAAATTGGCTTTCGGGGTCCATATCCTGCAATTTTGAACGCAGATTCCGGATATGGGCACGCACCAAGTCGGGGTCGCCGGTGTTGGGGGGATAGCTCCAGACGGCTTCGAGCAAATGACCGGGGGACAGCGCCTGATTGATATGTTCCATCAAATAGCGCAGCAGACGGTGTTCGGTAAAGGTCAACTGCATGGTTTGTTCGCCAATCGAAGCCCGATAGGTATCCGAGTCGAGAATCAAGTGCCCGACTTGGATACGGGAACTGACCTTGAGGGCATCCCGTTCACTTCGACGAAGCAGCGCCCGCACCCGCGCCTGCAATTCAATTAATTCAAACGGTTTGACGACATAATCATCCCCGCCAGCATCCAAACCCGCCACAATATCATCGGTGTGGCCGCGTGCCGTCAAAAATAACACTGGAATATGATTCATCCCCGAATCGGCCCGAATCCGTTTGCAGACTTCAAAGCCGGTCATTCCCGGCATCATAACATCTAAGATCACCAAATCGGGCACACGCCGTTTTAATTGTTCCAAAGCATCCGGGCCGGAGTTCGCTGATGATACATCAAAGCCATCCCGCGTTAAGGCACGGGTCAGCGTCCCCAGCACATCTGGATCATCGTCTACCACGAGGATATGATTTGTACTGCTGCTCATAGAAGGTCTTCCTCTCGCGTTTATTTTTCGAGTGCTGGTAATAACACAACAAAACGGGCACCGGTTCTGCCGTGTTCAGGTTTTTCGGCTGAAATCTGCCCGCCACATTTTTCTACAATTTGTCGAGAAATATGGAGTCCAAGTCCTGTCCCCTGCCCCGGTTGTTTCGTGGTATAGAATGCATCAAAAATCACTTCGCGCTGGTCGTCTGGAATACCCGGCCCATTATCCCACACCTCAACCCGTATAATGCCATCCGGGTCTAGGCACGACATCACACCCACTTGGCGGTCATCCTGCTCCATCACTGCGTCACGAGCATTCAGGAGGAGATTCAGCCAAACATCTTCCATCTGGCCCCGCAGTCCGTTGACAATGGGTAGATTATCCGCCAAATCAACAGTTAGGGCAATAAATCCACGTTCGATATGGCTGGTTACTAACGCGAGGGTATTGCGAATGGTGATGTTCACATCCATTGGTTCCAGATGTTCACTCTCGCGGTCACGATAGGCCATGCTCAATAAGCGTCTTACCACCTCATGTGCCCGTTGTCCGGCCCGATGAATGGCTTGGAGAGCTTCATGCGAGGGGTCAGCTTCAGGGCTGTCTTGCAACAAGATTTCCGTATCGCCCAAAATAGTCGTCAGCGGGTTGTTGATCTGATGCGCCACCGCCGCCGCTAATTCGCCCATTGCCG
Organism: Anaerolineae bacterium; assembly: GCA_041753455.1. Lineage (GTDB taxonomy): Bacteria > Chloroflexota > Anaerolineae > Aggregatilineales > J027 > CFX10. The sequence continues at coordinate 179,979 of JBGSUK010000018.1, forward strand.
ACATCCGCGCCGCTTGGACGAGCTGCGTTTGGGCCTTACGAAGTTTTTGCACACTGTTTTCAAGGTCGTTATACAAACGGGCATTTTGCAGGGCATTCCCTGCTTGCAGCACAAGGGCTTGGGCCAGTTTAAATTCGCGCTTGGCAAAGGTACGCTTGCTGAGGGTGTCGGCCAGAACCACCACCCCAACGACCTGCCCCGTCATCATTAACGGCAGCACCAGCAAACCCTGTGCGTGATAAAAATCGAGCAACACGGCCTCATCGGGGTCAAGTTGGGCGTTCGCCGTAATTTCAATCGTCTCGCTTTGCAGCACTGTCCGGCGGAGCAGCTTCAGTTTATTAAAATTGAGCATGGGGCTAGGAGAATTGAGCCAGAACCCTTTGCCTACACTCAGTAATTGGCGCAGCATTTTATAAATCGGGTCCCAGCGCCAAAGATTACACACATTGGCTTGGGCCTCTTTCGCCAACGCCCATGCCTGTGTTTTTTGCTGGGTAAAATCGTCTTGGTTATTGAGGGCCATCGTCAACAATTGCTGGCCTTTTTCTTCCCAATCCGTTGTGATCGCCAAATCAGGTAGCTCCTGATGATAAATCAGTTCAACAACCCCGAATGGCTGATTGTTGATAAATACTGGAATCAAACCTATTTTCTGCGCCTGCTGGCTCAACAAATACTGATAGTTCACCTTGTCATTTACCAGATCATCGAGCATCAACATAACCGATTGACGTTGTTCTAGGCTATGACGAAAGGCCGTGATCTGGAGCGGGCTTAATTGTGGCGAGTGTTCCGGTGACCAATGCCCCTGTACATAACGTGATACAACGCGCAGTGTGCCTGTGCCCCCATCTACGGTTGCCAGTTCACACAGGCTGATATTGAGGGCATGGATAAACTGCTCCCCAATCGTCGGCAGCACCACCTCTAATGACAGGGTTGTATTGACAGCGGCACTAGCATTGACCAGCGTTCCCAATTCGCGTGAGCGCATGACACTTTCGCCATACAAGCGGGCATTTTCAATGGCGATGGCTGCGTGTGAGGCCAAATCTTGCAGCAATTCGCGGTCACGTTCGGTAAAGGTGCGGTCGGTCATGCGATTATTGACCCCCAACACCCCGACATTTTGCCCTTTGACCTGCATCGGCACATACAACAACGAACGGGCGAAATATTGGGTTTTGACTTTTTGCCAACCTGCCCGCCCCACCAACACCGGATTACCCGTCTGGAACACATGCCCCGCGAGTGTGTCCTGCGTTTTAATGCGAAATTCTCTAGCGGTTTCGTGATCAATCCCTTTGGCGGCACGGATATATAGCGTTTTTCCTTCATCATCCGGCAGCAGTAGCAGACCTTCTTCGGCGTTGGTCAATGACGTTGCCGCGTCCACTACTTTGGTCAAGACGGTGTTGAGGTCGAGGGTCGAATTGAGCATCCGCGCAATGCCGGAAAGCGTCTGTTGTTCTAATAAATTACGCTCGAGTAGTTTTAATAGCTCATCGCGTGAGGTGGTTTCCTGCATATCCGAAAGATGGGCCGGCTTCAATTTTGCCCGCTCAATCGTCTGGGCAACAATATTTAAAACCGCTTGAGTATGAATTGGGGCCGTAATCATGCCCGAAGCACCATCGGGAGGCACCACTTTGGCTGGCGAGGTTGAAATTGCAATCCATGTCACATGGGCAAAGGCCGGGTCTTTATGAAACACATCGGCGGCTGACTGCCCATCGGTATCTAGCACACGCAAATCTACCAACGCCACATCATAATGATGGTGTCGGACTGAGAACCGCGCATCGCCCAGATTATAGGCTTTCTGGACATAATAATTCTCAGCGACCAGCATATCATGTAAGGCGTCGGCAAGGTTGACATCCGACTCGACAATCAGAACTCGGCTTGCGTTTATTGAAGGCCAGAAATCCATAACATACCAATGCTTTTGTTTCCACTAAATTAGGCGTGACCTGTTTCCCTTTGGGTCCCCGATGACTAGTCCCATTGTACTAGTCATAGTCGGAAGGGGCAATTAAGGTTCTAGCCCGCAGAAATCAAAAACGGACTCGACATTGCTGCCGAATCCGTCTTGGGGCTTAAATCGAGGCGATGGATTAGTAATCCATGCCGCCGCCGGGAGGCATCGCTGGGGATTTGTCTTCCTCAGGAATGTCGGTAATGAGCGCTTCGGTGGTCAGAATCATCGCGGCGATACTGGCAGCATTTTCCAGCGCCCCACGAGTCACCTTCACTGGGTCGAGCAAACCAGCGACAATCATGTCGACATATTCGCCCGTCATCACGTCATAACCAATCTTGTTGTTGCCTTTTTCGACCTGAATACGGCGAACGTTGTTGATAATCACGCCACCATCTTGGCCGGCATTGGCAGAAATCTTCTTGATGGGGGTTTCCAGCGCGGTACGCAGGATGGCGACACCCGTGTTTTCATCACCGTAGGACATCTTCACGCCATCAAGCGCGGAAATCGCGTTAATGAGGGCCACACCACCACCGGGGACGATACCTTCTTCAACGGCGGCGCGGGTTGCGCTTAGGGCGTCTTCAACGCGGTGCTTCTTTTCCTTGAGTTCAACTTCGGTGGCAGCACCGACGCGAATCACAGCCACACCACCCGCCAGCTTCGCCAGACGTTCGTTGAGTTTTTCTTTGTCATAGTCGCTGGTGCTGTTTTCAATTTCGACGCGGATCTCTTCGATACGGGCCTTGATGTCAGCAGCGTCACCCAAACCATCAACGACGGTAGTGTCATCTTTGGTGCAGACCACCTTGGCGGCGCGACCGAGATCGTCAATCGTCACGCTGTCCAGCTTGCGGCCAGTTTCTTCGCTGATGACCTGACCACCCGTCAGTGCAGCGATGTCACGCAGCATAGCCTTGCGACGATCACCAAAACCGGGGGCTTTGATGGCGACGACGTTAATCATGCCGCGTAGTCTGTTCAGCACGAGGGTGGCGAGGGCTTCACCATCAACGTCTTCCGCGATAATCACGATATCGCGCTTGCCGAGTTGGAACAGTTTTTCCAAAATCGGCACGAGGTCGGCGGCGGCGCTGATTTTCTTGTCATGAATCAAAATATAGGGGTCTTCAATGACCGCTTGCATGGTCTCGGGATGGTTGACGAAGTAAGGGCTGATGTAACCACGATCGAAGTTCATGCCTTCGACGTATTCGGTTTCAAAGTCTAGACCCTTGCTCTCTTCAACGGTGATGACGCCGTCTTTGCCGACTTTGTCCATCACTTCCGCAATCAGTTCACCGATCTTGCGGTCCTGCGCGGAGTTGGAAGCAACCGAGGCAATTTCTTCTTTGGTGTTGATTTCCACTGCCATCTTACGCAGGGCTTCCACCACTTTGGTTGTGGCAACTTCGATACCACGCTTTAGCAGCATGGGGTTAGCACCAGCGGCAATATTCTTCAGGCCTTCGGTCACAATCGCCTGAGCCAGAACGGTCGCGGTGGTAGTACCATCACCCGCGATGTCGTTGGTCTTGGTGGCAGCTTCCTTCAGCAGTTGAGCACCCATGTTTTCATAGGGGTCAGCCAATTCAATTTCTTTCGCAACGGTCACGCCGTCGTGGGTAACGGTAGGCGCACCGAATTTCTTGTCGAGGGCCACATTCCGACCTTTGGGGCCGAGGGTGGTGCTGACGGCGTTCGCCAAAATATCAATACCCACTTTTAGGCGACGACGGGCGTCTTCATTAAACACCAGTTGTTTAGCCATGACGATTTTACTCCTCCGAGTAGTTGTGTTTCTCTAAGATTTGCTAGGAATTACTTGTTATCAACGACAGCCAGAATGTCAGTTTCTTTCAAGATGAGCAGTTTTTTGCCATCTACCTTGACTTCGGTGCCTGCATATTTCGCAAACAGCACGGTGTCACCAGTGTTGACATCCATCTTGATATAATCGCCATCGTCATCACGACGGCCCGGGCCAACGGCCAGAATCAAACCCTGTTGGGGTTTTTCCTTAGCGGTTTCCGGCAGCACAAGCGCACCACCAGCAAACGTCTCTTCTTTATCCTGTGGTTCGACAATTACGCGGTCTGCCAAAGGACGCAGCTTCAATGACATGCTATCCTCCTCATTAGGGATGACTTGATTTTCAATGAGATGAATTTTCATTCGGTATGGCGTTAGCACTCTCATTGGGCGAGTGCTAATTCCGACCAAAAATATACCTTGAGGTTGTCAACGGTGTCAAGACATTTTTGGCACTCGAAGGGAAGGAGTGCTAATTTCTATTATTTTTCTTATGTCTTGGTTGGGGAGATGTGAAATACGTTAAAGGAAAATTAACTAGCATTAAGAAAGCCTTGAGGTTTTGTGAAAACCCTGCAAGTTTGTTGCAAATCACCAAACCGCCGAGTACCATTCACCTCATTCTAATAAATTTCTTCAAAAAGATTTTTTTCAGGGGTTTTTCTAAAATACATTTACTAGATTTACCCTAAAATGCTTTAGACCAAAAAGATTTGTATAGAGTTATTGCCCAAATAATCTGTTTACTGTCAAAATATTCCAAATAGATTTACACTTTGTCAGGGAAATATATTTAGCCAACTAAATTTGAATATTTCACCATTTAGTAAGTAGAAAAAATATTGCCTGTCTAGTACAGGCATTTTTTGTTTTTAGGGCCAAACGCTACTTATTCTTCGACAACAGGCGTTCCAATAATCACCGCCTCCACCGTGCCATAGGGCGGCGGCAGCACTTCAAAATCCGCATCACAATAATTGACCTGCAACCCGTCCGAATGATAAATATGAGTCGTTAGGGTTGTTTCATTGCCTTCGTCAACAGGCACACGAAACACTATACGATAGCCGGGAATATTGACCACCGTGTAATTGAGGTTTGGTCGAGGGCATCCCAAGCTGGAATCTATCCATGTCATAGCCGACAACTCTACCCATTCAACTGCCCCACCATCCACTGCCAGCCGCCGCACCAAATCCGACTCAGCCGGGTCAATTAACGACTCGCCAATCGGATCAAACGCTAGGGGTTCGCCCTCATCACTCAATAATTCGGCCTGCGTGCAAAAATAGACCGTGCCTTCAGTATCAGTGTGATAAACATAACCATCCCCGCCATAATTCAAGGCCACCCGATAACCCCCTACGCCCGATTCGCCGCGCAGTGCTGACGAAACCACACGAGGAGCGCACCCCAATTTACCATCCGGCCAATTGACCCTACGTAAATTCAGCACTCCGATCACCGCGTCATCCGCCATATTCAACCGCTGACGGAGGTCGCGCATGGCATGGTCAACCGCCACCGTCGCGCTTTCGGGCAGAATTGAAATAATCGCTGGTGTATAGGTCGGCAAATCATTGGGTCGCAACGCAGGTGTAAAGATGGGGGGTGTTTGTGTTAAGGTCGGCGTCAGGGTTGGCGTCGGCGGAATTAGCGTGGAAATAACCGCCGCTTGGGGAGTCGGCGTCGGTTCAGTATCCGAACATGCCACCCCAACCGTGACGATAAAACCTACCATCAAAGTCGAGGCAGCAAGGGTTATAAAACGGCGGTGGAGTACCGCGTTTAACATTAGCTCTCAGCATCCGGGTCTGGTTTCAGGCGTTCTTCCAATTCCGATGGGCTAACACCTGCCACGCTAATGAGCTTATCGCGTGAATTTTCGCCAGCAACAATCTCAATATGGTTGGGTTCAACACCGAGCTTATCTGCCAAAAAATCCACCAATTGTTGATTCGCCCCACCATCACCCGGCCCGGCAGTCAGGCGAATTTTGAGGGTGCCGTCTTCCTGAATGCCTGCAATTTCGGTTCGATTGGCCCGTGTCACCACCCGGACAGTAAAAGCCGCGCCACTTTGGGCATCTGTAATTCTAAAGGGTCGTGTCATGCTCGTGTCGCCTTTCTGATCTGGCAATATCCTTACTCTATTTTACGATAAAGACCCGTCTTCCGCTGAGGGACTTCCGACCTATGCCAAGATTTGCTTCAACACCGTCGCCAAAATCTGCATCCCGATAAATGCCACCAACGGGCTAAGATCAAAACCTGCGGTGGGTGGAAGCAGATTTCGAATCGGGGCTAAAATCGGCTCAGTAATTTCAAACATCGTTTTGGCGACCGGACTATCAGGGCTTAAGCGTCCAAGGCTCACCATCCAACTGACGATAATACGTCCCCAAAGGAACAACGAAAAAATCAAAGTCAGCATATCAATCAAATCTGCCACCGCCATCACGCTCCTTGATAACTAGAGATTCCACCTATATTACGCAAAATCTGGCCGCGACGCTCACTCACGCTCACCAAAGATCGCCCGACCCACCCGCACCATCGTCGCCCCTTCTTCAATTGCCACCGCGTAATCATTGGTCATACCCATGCTCAATTCGCGCCATGTCGTCTGCGGAAAATCGTTCTTAAGGGCATCGAGCAGCCCGCGCAGAGCCACGAATACGGGACGGGTGGCTTCGGGTTCGGCGTAATAGGGGGCCATCGTCATCAGGCCAACCAGCCGAATTTGCGAAAGTTGATTAATCTCCTGTACGAGTGACCACAAATTTTGTCGCTGGTCGGCGTTATTTTGCCAATCTTGGGCGGCGATACCTTCTTTGCTTTCCTCACCTGAAATATTGATTTCCAACAGCACTTCACGCACAACATGGATTTCGCCCGCAAAGGTGTCAAATCGTCGGGCCAATTTCAGGTCGTCCAGTGAATGAATGACATCAAATGTATCAATCACAGGCTTGGCTTTGCGGCTTTGCACATGCCCGACCATGTGCCATGTCGGCGGTGGTGACTCGGCTGGTAGCCGACTCAAGACCTCGGCGATTTTCGGCGCGGCTTCTTCGACACGATTTTCACCTAGATGCGTCAAACCGGCCTGTAATGCCGCCAACAGCATTTCGGGCGGATGGGTCTTGCTGATTCCCACCAATTTGACGGCCTCAACTGGACGGCCCGCACGTTGACACGCCGCCGTAATTTCAGCCTGCACCGCCGCGATATTTTGAGCAATCATTTCCTGAATGGTCATGGTTTAATTTTCCATCAGAGCCATCACCGCCCCAAAACGGCCTGTGCGACCTTTTTCGGCGCGATGTGAATAGAACTCATGCGTATTGGTTGCCGTGCAAATCCCCGCCACTTCAATCTGCTCGACCCCCGCACGGGCCAATGCCAAGCGGTTGCCTTCCCATAAATTGAAATAGGCGCTGCCATCGTCGGCCCATTGAATCAAGCCATCCGTCATGCCGAAATAGGCTTCAACGGCTTCGACCACTTCTGGCCCAACCTGATAATGCTCTGGCCCGATGCTGGGGCCAATTGCCGCCAACACATCCTCTGGCTTGGATCCATAGGCGTCGCGCATCGCATAGAGGGTGCTTAGACCCGCCCCTTGCACGGTGCCGCGCCACCCGGCATGGGCCATCCCAATAATATGCTGAATGGGGTCATAGAATAACACAGGTACACAGTCAGCAAAACGCATTGCCAGCGGAAGCCCAATTTTGTCCGTCACCATGCCATCCGCCCGCGCCAGCCATTTTCGATTCGGCATCGGGCCATTGGCAACCACTGTATCGGCACTGTGAACCTGCCACACGGTACATACCTGTGTGCCATCCAATCCCAATGCCGCATACATACGCTCATGATTTTTGGCGACGGCGGTGAGATCATCGCCCACCGTGCCCCCGACATTCAACGAGTCCCAAGGGGCTTGGCTCACCCCCCCTAATCGCGTAAAAACCCCGTGTTTGATCGGGGCCGTTTCCCAAAATTCAAATTGATAATAGACCGGTTCATGCGCCGTCGTTTCGATGCGTCTCAAATCAAAGTCCTGTGGTTGAAAATTGGTCGCTTGGGTTGATTATAACAATGAGCGAGGGTATCTGGAAGATAATACGATTACGTGGAAAAGAAAATGGACTCCACACAGCCGAGTCCATTTTGTACACATCTGACGTTTTTGATGATCGAGACTAGTCGCCAGCCGCAGCCGCTGGTTGGGCTTTGCCAGTTCCTGCGGTTGCCGTAACTTCGGGAACGGGCAGAACGTCGGGCCACACACTTGCGCCGTGTTCATACGCATCAATGCCGATGACATCCGCCAGCTTGTTGACACGCAGACGATTCACGACCTTGAGCACACCAAACATCGCCACCGACGCAGCACCAACAAAAAGAACGGTTGCCGCTGAGCCTATCACTTGAGTAACCAACAAGTCGGCACCACCACCTAATAGGAGGCCACCTTTACCCGCATATTCTCCAAACGTCAGTTCGGGTTGACCAAAAATACCAATTGCGATGGTTCCGAAAATACCACAAGCGCCATGTACGGCAAACGCCCCAACGGGATCATCCACTTTAATCCGTTCTATGGCTTCCACCGCCAAAAGCACTAACACACCCGCGATTGCGCCAATAACGACTGATGCCCAAGGCATTACAAATGCGCAACCCGCCGTAATCGCTACCAAACCCGCGAGTGAGCCATTCAGGGTAGCACCCAGATCCCACTTGCCAGTACGGGCGAAAACAAAGAACATCGCAGCCAAACAGCCGGCCCCAGCCGCCAACGTGGTATTGACCGTCACCAGCGCCAACAAGCCCGTGTTGCCGACACCCAATGTTGAACCGGGGTTGAAGCCGTACCAACCAAACCATAGAATCATCGTACCCAAGGTGGCATAGGCCAGATTGTGCGGGACAGTGGGCTTGCCAAATTCTCGATTCGGACGTGGCCCCAGCAACCATGCTCCCATAATCGCTACCATACCGCCGACGGTATGAACAACCGTACTACCTGCAAAGTCGTGGAAACTACGGTCAAACAACCAACCGCCACCCCACACCCAATGCACCACGATGGGATAGATCAGACCACTGACAAGCATCGTATAGATGACATCACCGATAAAGTCAGTGCGTTCTGCCATTGCGCCCGTAGCAATAGTGCTGGCAGTTGCGGCAAATGCAAATTGGAAGAAGAAGAATACGTAGACATTCAAATTGGGATAAGCCACATCGGGATTGACTTCGGCAATAGTCCTGTAAATTACACTGCCTCCCTCAATCACGGTGGCCTCACTCAAAAAGAAATTATTTGTCCCGAGAATACCACCGGAATCTGCCCCAAACGCGATGCCGAACCCAACGACCCAGAAAATAATTGCCGTAAGGCCAGCATCCATAAAGTTTTCGAGGAGTGCATTGACTACACCATTCTGACGGATGAGACCAGCTTCAAGTAAGGCAAAGCCCGTCTGCATGAAAAACACAAGGAAGGCCGTCAGCATTACCCATGTTACGTCAAGGCCCACTTGAATGCTGCCCACTTGGGCACCAAGTTCATCCCCTTCCTGATTGCTGGTTTCACTATCTTCATGGTTAATAATAGCAACCGAATCCCCATCAGGGCCACTATTGTTTGCGGCTTCTACACGCAGGCCGAACATCACCATAATAAGTGAGGCGACTGCCAAAACAAAAAGTCTTCGGAAAAGTTTAGTCCGTTTACGCATGATATATTCCCCATCTTCTAAATGATTCACTTGGAACAAAAACGAATGGTGGGTAAAGGTGAGTCTTGACCCATTAGCTTTTGGGCGCTATGATTATTGGCCCGGCGTGTGATCTCTGATATGTTTTGACTTCGACCCCAGAACACTTCAAGAGCTAAGTCACGCCGCTTGTGTTATTTAATACCGCTGATTACACCTCTTGACTCGCCCACCTCCTCATATATGACAATTGTCACATCATCTTGATGACTTTTTGATTTGTACATAATAAAGGGATTTAACATTTTCCTTGTTGTCAAGATTCACAAATCTACTCAAGTTGATTTGTCCATAATATACAAATCATGTTGATCAACATTGAAGATCAACCGGGCAACAAAAAACCCCACCCTACTGAAAAATCAGCGTGGCAGGGTTTTGGAACTAAGGCAAAAGCCTATTGAGATGCCATTTTCAATGCCGCGTCCAAAATAGCGTCGGTTCCGGCTTGAACTTGTTCGCCCTCAAAAGGTACAAGAACATCGGGGGGATTGCCGACCTGTTCATACACCTCACCATCGGCGGCGGTGTATTGTTCATTGGATAGGCCAAAGATCCAACCATTAGGCAAAGCCCGCTGCAAGATGTCGGAATATGCACCCGCCGTGTTATCCCCAATCATGGTGACATGCGGCAGGACATCCATCGCCAATACAAAGGTTTCCCCAGCACTGACAGTGAGATGGCTCGTCAGCACAATCACGCTTCCAGTAAATTGCTGTGGGCCACCCGGCTCGACATAAAATTCACGGGCAGGGGTAAAACCATCACCATCACGGGCTTGTTTGGTCGTCACCAAACGTTTCTCGTCGGCAAAACGACTCGCCAGCGCCAATGCCACCGCGTCATCCCCGCCCACGTTGATGCGAACATCTACAATAATGGTCTCCATATCGGCCAACTCGCCAATCACCCGATCCATCACCGCTTCGGCAACCGCCACGTCCGTGCCATCATCCGCATAACCCGATTCGGCTAAAATATAGAGATAGCCCACCGTGTCGCTGAGTTTGCCGTAATAGATAAAGTCGTTCGCAATCATCGTCTCATCGCCAGTGAATTGGAATGTCAATGGACTAAAGCTGACCCGATCCTCAAATTGGCCCTGCCCTACTGAATTCAATACGTCCACCAGCAGCGCCAACGGATTCGGATTATTGTCCAGCCAATCATAGCCGCTGGTCGAAGGGCTAAAGTTGTTTACGCCATCCGAGAGCGAAATATGGTCATCATTGAGGGGGCGGATCATATCGGACAAGATGGTAAAAAGTTCTTCCGGCGTCGTAGCTGCTGTTACGAAGGGGCGATATTGCTCATATTGGGCCTGCCAATCCACCCCATATAAATCGAAAAACGCATACTGGTCATTAAAGTCGTGCCAGAACGCCTCAAAATTTAACTCCGGGTCATCCGACACCATTCCACCATTCGCACACAATTCCGGCATACTCTCCAACCGGGCGGCTGTGATGTATAACGTCTTGTTGTCGCGCATGATGAGTTCACCGTTTTCCACCGCCAATTGCACATGATACTCTTGCAGGGCCGTACTATCGAAAAGCGGGGAGCAACTCACCGGGGTAATGTCATAAACTGCGATTTCCTCACCCTTTGCCTCAATCAACATCCCATAGCCATGACTCAGCCAGATACCATCCGTCTCCGTTGCTTGCATGGCCCGTGCCGTCGGTAGGCCCAACACGGTTGCAATAACGACGCTCAGTAGTGCCACAGCCAAACCCTTGCGTTTCATAGCCTCTCCCTTTTGTGATTAGACAACCATTTCCTGTACGCCCTTATTCCGAAAAGGTTGCCAAAAACACTCAACCATCCAACCCCTTTTTGCTCTATACTCTAGGCACTTCAATTTTTTAACAGGGATATTTTCTACATGGCAGACATGGCAAAGCGCGTAGCTGGTTTTGGTACGACCATTTTTAGCGAGATGAACGCCCTCGCCGCCCAATTCAACGCCGTCAATTTGGGTCAAGGCAAACCGGATTTTGATGGCCCACCGGATGTCATTCGCGCCGCGACCGAGGCTCTAGGCGACGGCAATTTTAATCAATACGCCCCCGGCTTAGGTGTCCCGTCCCTCCGTGAAGCAATCGTGACCCACGAATCGCATTTTTATGGCGTCACCCTCGACCCCGACCGCGAGGTGATTGTCACCGTTGGCGCGACCGAGGCAGTATTTGCGGCGATATTGGGCCTTGTTGACCCCGGTGATGAAGTGATCGTTTTTGAGCCATTTTACGACAGCTATGTCCCCAATATTTTGATGGCGGGGGCTGTGCCGCGCTATTGTCCGCTGCGCCCACCGACATGGGATTTTGACCGCGATGAACTCCGCAGTTTGTTTAATGACCGCACCCGCGCCATTATCATCAACACGCCCCACAACCCAACGGGCAAAATATATACCCAAGACGATTTGGCCTTTATCGCCAATCTTTGCCATGAATTTGATGTGCTGGCGATTACCGATGAGGTCTATGAACATTTGACCTTTGACGGCCTACAACCCACCAGTTTGTTGAAAATGGATGGCATGTTCGAGCGCAGTGTCAAAATCGGCAGCATCGGCAAGACCTTTAGTGTCACGGGCTGGAAAATCGGCTGGATTGTCGGCGCGGCCCCACTCGTCGCAGGCGCACAGCGGGCACGCCAATTTATGAGTTTCGCGGTGGCCCATCCGCTGCAAATCGGCGCGGCCCATGCCCTAAAATCGCCCTCGACCTACTATGAAGAACTCATCAGCTCGTTTGAATTAAAACGTAATCGGCTGGTCAATGTCCTCAATCGGGTTGGATTTAAGGCCGCCACGCCGCAAGGAGGTTATTTTGTCATGGCGGATTTCAGCGACATTTATGATGGAGATGATGTCGCCTTTGCCAAATGGCTGACCCAAGAAATCGGCGTGACCTGTATCCCCCCCACTTTTTTCTACAGCGAAGCCAACAAACATATCGTCGCCAAACAAGCCCGTTTCGCCTTCTGCAAATCCGACACCCTGTTGGATGCCGCCGAAGAAAAACTGGCCTATCTCAAACACGATTAGGCAAATCAACCTATGCGGTCAAAACAGGGGCGGGTTCTATGGGTCATTTTGATTGGGGTGCTGATTGGCATGGGGCTAGTTATCCTCAACGGCTGGCCCAATCAAACCAATATTGCGACGCCAGCCACCTCAACGCCCCCTAGCATTAGCCTGCGTCTCCCTACTGCTAGTCCGGCCCTCGCACCAACCTCTCTGCCTACCTTCAACAGCATTTTGTTTCCCGGTGTTTCCAGCGAAGGGGTGATTGTCGAAGTGCCGCGTGTGCCGGGGGGATGGGATGTGCAAAATCTGCAAAGTCTGGTGGGGCATCTGGCAGGCACAGCATGGTTTGGTGACAACGGCAATACCGTTTTAGCGGGCCATTTTGAGGATGAAATTGGTCGCCCCGGCCCGTTCCGCTATTTATACGAGGCAAAGGTCGGTGACCGGATTATCATCCAAACCAATCAGCAAAATTCAGTGATGGTCTACGAAGTCCAGCAGGTTTTTTCCACCGCACCAGACGACCTCGAAGTTTTGCGTCATACCGATGCGCCGCGCTTGACGTTAATTACATGCGATGCTTGGAGTTATGAAAGTAAGCGTTATGAGGAACGATTGGTAGTGGTCGCCGTGCCCATTTCTCAGAACATGCCGACGACCACCACCAATTTAGACAACGGGGTCAACTAAATCCGGGGCTTCATAACGGGCATTGTTGACACGCGGCGATACCTGATAATAGGTCATCTCGTCCGCAGGATAGGAGGCCAGCAATGAAGCCAGTTCAAAAGGATTGGTGACTTTGGGATTCAGCCATGTGCCATACTGCTCACGTGGCAAAATCACGGGCATCCGATCATGGATGGATTTCAGCAGGTCATTGGGCGTAGTGGTGATAATCGTACATGTCGTCCAGATTTCGCCACTCTCTGGTTCTTTCCAGCGTTCCCACAACCCCGCCAAACCCAATAGGCCGCTGTTTTTCAATTTGATATATAGCGGGGTCTTGGGGCCTTCGGCGTTGGCTTTCCACTCATAGAAACCGTCGGCGACGACTAGGCAGCGGCGTTTTTTATAGGCTTCACGGAAACTTGGCTTTTCGGTCAACGTTTCGGAACGGGCATTAATCATCCGGGCAGCGGCTTTGGCATCTTTTGACCAAGAGGGGACAAGCCCCCACCGCATCTGTACCAGTTGATTTTGGCCCTCGGCGTCTTGTACGACAACAGGCATCCATTGGGTTGGCGCGATGTTGTAGCGTGGCGTTAAAAACTCAATCGGCACATCCTGAAGTGAGAATGTATCCGCCAGTTGTTCGGGACTAACGTCGGTGAGAGTGTATCTTCCGCACATATGTGCTATTATACCATACTTACTCGATCAATTCCAACTATGAATCGGGCGGTCAATCGGTTCAAAAGCAATCGGCATGGGTAGCTTATAGGCTTCGGCCCGTGCCTTGATGCCTTCGAGCTGTTTCCGGCCCATTGCATAATCCAGCACCTCAAAATAGCGGTTATAGAACCACGCCGCCGTACCATCGGTATAGCCGCGCATCCGTACTATCAAGCGTGTGCCCCCATTCGCCATCCGTTCCAGCGAATAGAGGTAGGTCAAATCAATATTGCCACCAAATTCGTGGGGACGGTCAAACACGCCCATCAATAGATGCAGGTCATGGTCATTGACATCAAAAACTTTGAGGCCATTATCGAGCGTGGTGCCGACCGTCAATTGGGGCAAATCGCGGCGCAGATAGGTGGCGCTTGGAATCCCCCAATTATCCACACGGTCAATCCCATAAAAGCCCGTCCGTTCGCGGCCCATCTGGGTTAACCATGCCCAGACGATTTCCGGCGTGGCGTTGATGTCAATAGCACGGGTCGCTTCCAGATTGGGGCGGGGAATCAGTGGATCGCCATTCATGGGGCGGTTCACTTCGGCGGGTACGGCCCCCCATTTGAGCAAACGTGGACGCACCAACACATGATACAGGCCATAAACCATTACTATCAGCTTCAGCAAAACATCGAATAGGCTATCTGAATGTTCTTTTTCCAAAGCGACCTCCTGTGACTAGCTGAACCCTGCGACTATAACACTCGATCTCCGCGTGGGCAAAATCGCCTTAGCCCAAGCGCACCATCGTCCCGCAGTAGGTACAGTTGATTTGGGTCATCCCGCGCACAATCGGTTCGGTAAAGGTGGCACCGCAACTTGGGCACATGGTGGGGGCATCGGCAACGGCTTCCATGGTCAGTGTCTTGTGTTCACCCACGCGCTCTGCTTCAATTTCACCACTGGCAGCCTGCTTCAATTTTCCGGCAAACCATTTGGCATGAAGGCCATCTTTAACTTCAAGCGTTACTTCACCAAACGGCCCACCCGACCCGAATTTGAGCGTGACTAGATCAATACCCCCGAACATGCCTTTTTTCTCAAAAGCCACATCGGTAATCGAACCCACCGGGCTTTCCCACTGCAATTCTTGAACGGCTTTCCCGCCGAACATGCCCAGTTTTTTGCCGACCTTTTCTTTTTGTTCCATCATAATCCGCTGATTGGTGATATACAGCAGGCCATCGGGGTTATCGTCTTTATCCTTGCCCTTTTTCCATTCAGCCTCGACGACCATATAAATCGCCTCGCCTGCCAGCATCGGGAAAGATGCCTCACTGGCCCGTTCCAGATAAGTTTCAAGCTGGTCAATCTGGGTGACGGTTTGGCTGACGTTATTGGGGATTTCGCCATACATGCCCTCAATGCGACGTTTGGCTCCATCCACTTCCGATGACAAACGCGACATCGCCCCATCAAGTTGGCTGATCAGCGCATCCGGATTGGCCCCGACAACTGCGCCAGCCATCGCCCCTTTGGCAAATGCACCCCCGGCGGGTTTGGCGGGCTGTGGCATACCGGAGAGTGCCCCTGCTGCCCCACCCGACTTGACCGCCCCGGCCATTTTTGCCCCTGCGCCCCCGACTTTTTGAGCCGATTGCACGGCGGTTTGCATCTTTGCGCCCAATAACCCGGCTCCGGTTCTGGCTGGTGCGGGTTGTCCGCCTTGAGCAAGTGCGGCATCCAGTTTTTCCCACAGATCATCAATTTCCTCAATTTGATTCTGTGCCCGCTGCAATTCCTCTTGAATAGATTGACTCACATTTCCGCGTACAGCGGCCCATTGTTCATCGAGGGCTGCGGTTTTCTGCTCCAAAAAACTGGCGTACACATAGCCCTTGTCACGTAGCTGTTTCACTTTGGCAGGCAGACCCGCAATCGTGGTGGCAAGATCACCCAGCCGTCGTGTGACATCATCCATCGCCACCAAATCTTGAAGACTGTCCAGTTTCGTCCGTAATTCAGCCACTTTGGTCGTTAACTCAGCACTCATAAATCACACCCCTCTCAGAAAAATTAGATAACTGGAGTTTAACAAAAATTCGTAACGAGCGACACGTGAACATAGGTTTTTGCAATGCTGAAATCAGCTTTGTATAATCTGTAGGAGGTTAATAGCAAAACTAAACTTTAGGGGTGTTCACCTAAAATTCACCCATACATAATCTTGACAAGGAGAATTTTCTCAATGAAGCGATTGTTGCGTGGTTTCGTACTTACCCTCCTGATTGTTAGTTCTCTGGTCACCAGTGCCTTGGTTTTTGGTCAGGGTGGTGGAGTTCCCAGCAATCAAGGCGTCGTAACAAAGAATGATGGAGATCTCGGTATCTATGCTGAACCCAATATCGGCAGCGCCGTTTTGGGAACTGCCCCCAATGGTTCTGTAGTAGATATTTTCGATGTTGATGGTTTGTGGGCCGAAGTCTCCTATGAAGGCGTTTCCGGTTATGCACTGGTTTCCGATCTGGAAATTGGCCCTGCTCACGTCAATCTGCAAGGCGTAGCGGGTACTAACAGCGACATTGCCCTCCGTGTTGCACCTGATATCCAAGCCGATGTCGTCGCAACCCTGCCCTCCGGCTCTTTGTTTGGCATCATCCAAATTGACGGTATATGGGCATTGGCCTATGACGGCGATCACCTCGGTTGGACGTTCGCCAATCAACTCGACATTTCCGACCCATCCGCTGACCTCAGCGATTTGGTACAGTCACAGGCCGTCACCCGCACCAGTGGTGATACCGCCGTTGCGCTCCGCTCCGCTGCCGACATTTCCTCGGATACCGTCGGGACGCTCGAAGCCGACGTGCCAGTGGTCGTCGTCGCCCGCGATGGCGTGTTCTCCTATGTTCTCTCCGATGCTGGCAACGGCTGGGTTTTCAATGCCAACCTCGTTGTCACTCCACGTGGTCGCGCCTATGCCAGCGTTTCATCTGGCCCCGCCAACCTGCGTGAAGAAGGCAGCCGCGATTCCGCTCAGGTTACGCTGCTTGAATTCGGCACCCCGCTGCTGTTGCTGGCCCGCAATGAAGCTGGCGACTGGCTGTATGTCCGCGTTCAAAGCGAATACTATATTGGTGGTGAACTGACCAGCGGCTTCGAAGGCTGGATTTCGGCTGGCCTCGTGGATGCTGGTGATTACGATCTCAGCGCCCTGCCGGTTGAATAAACCCCTTTAGAACTTAACCACGAAAACGGTCAGCCTTCGGGTTGGCCGTTTTTGATTTCAGATACGCTATAATAGAAACACAGCGACATCTAGTACAATCCCATCACGAGTGGTCATGGAAAATCCCCAATCGTCTCCAACATCGCAATCTGTCAATAATGGCCTTGTGGTCGCCAATCCTGCCGACGCCACCTTCAATTTTATTGCGGTGTTACAGGGACGGGCCAGCAGCACCCACACCTATCGCGCCTATGCCCGTTGGGTGGATCGGTATCTGGCAGATATGACTGGGGTCTCGACTACCAGAGGCCGCGCCCGCCGTGCCCGTATGGAAGCTCTGCCCCTCGCCAACATCCTGCCAATTATGAACTCGACCCTGTTGCGAACATGGTTAGGCCAGATTTCAGCGGAGCAGCAGGGCAAACAGACGCTTAATCAAGCCCGTTCGGCCATCATTACCCTATCATCACTGCTATCCGAAGCAGGTTGGCTGGATGATTACACTGCCGCCGCCATGACCAATGTCCGCATCCCCCGCGCCGAATCAGGCCAACGTCAGGGCCGCTGGCTGTCAGTTGACCAAGTAAAATTACTGATGCAGGGGGCGGAAGATATTGCCACCAGCAGCATTCAGCGGTCACGTAACGCCGTGCTCATTCGCATGTTGTGTATTATGGCCCTGCGCCGCGAAGAACTGACCGAAATCCGCTGGAAAGATATGCACACCCAAGCGGGCCGTCCAGTTTTGCTAATTCATGGTAAAGGTAGCAAAGCCGCGCTGGTGGATATGCCCAATGTCGTCATCAAGGCCGTTCAAAATTGGGCACAGTTTAGAAGCCAAGACGATCAATTACCCTCGCCCGAAAGTTTTCTATTATGCGGCTTCTATAAATCGGGCCGTCCGCGTCCGGGTGGCCTCACTGCCGATGCGATTTGGCGTGTGGTCAAGGATGCCGCCAAAATCGCGGGCTTAGGCAATGTCGCCCCACACGACCTCCGGCGCTCGGTGGCGGGTAATTTGGAACAAAGCGGCGTGCCGATTGAAACCATTTCGCGCCTGCTACGCCACTCCAATGTCGCCATTACCCAGCAATATCTCTCCAAGCTCCCGCGTGAAAACGAAGGCGCGTTGTTGATGGCGGATTTGCTCAACTTCGACCCGGATTAAAAAAGCCCCTCTCGGTATTGACCAAGAAAGGCTATTTAACATGCAATGGGGAGGGATTTAGAGTGGGGATTTTTAGTCCATCGCGGCCTCAGATACCAACGGCTCACTGCGTTTGATACCCGCCATCAATAACCCCAACTGCTCACGAGTCGCGGCTTTGGCCTCCAATGTTTCAATAATCTGGCCCTTATACATCACCGCGATACGATCTGACAGCGACATAATCTCATCTAACTCAGCCGACACCAACAGCACCGCTGCGCCCTCATCACGTTGGGCGATAATTTGCTTGTGGATGAACTCAATTGACCCCACGTCAATCCCGCGTGTCGGTTGGGCAGCAATCAACAGACGTGGCTTGCGGCTAAATTCACGCGCCACCACCAATTTTTGTTGATTCCCACCCGACAGCGATCCACCCTCCACAAACGGCGACGGGGTGCGGATGTCAAATTGTTCAATCAGTTTTTCGGCATGGTCGCTGGTACCACTCAGATTCAGCAATAGGCCATTTTTCTCGTGTACCATTTGGCGTTGTACGGCGAAACGTCGCAGCAAGCCCATAACCGTCGAAGCGACCAGATGAGCCACAAGGCTAAACACGAACGTTGTTATCAACAAACTCAGCAGGGCAATTACGAGTGGCGTATTGAGATACCCCTGTTCGACAGCGTTCATGGCGCGGTCACTGGGCACGGTGCGGAAGGCCGACGGCACATCGTACCGATTCAATAGACTATTCCACAGCGAATCTTCCCACACATAGAGCCATGCAAAACCCAACACCGCAAACACCGCGCCGAAAATGGTGGCATAGAACGCACCGAGGAACGGCACTTGGGCGACGGTCGGCGGTTCAGAATAGGGCGCTTCGTAGTAATCGTTTAGTACCAGATTTTCCGCGACGGTAAACGGCTTGACCATGCCATATTTTAGGCGGTCTTCTGGCACATGGGCGGTCTGCATATTCTTGACATGGCGCGGGGTGATGGAATGGAGTTTTTGCCCCAATAATTCCACTGTGCCCTTTATCAGCGGACGCAGGCCAGTGATCACCTCGACCAATTCGGTTTGGCCGTTGCCCTGTACCCCTGCGATACCTAGTACCTCACCTTCGCGCACCTCAAAGCCCACCCCATTGAGGGCCACCGCGCCGCGATCATCCATCGCCTGTAAATCGGCTGCCTGCAAAACAACGTCGCGTGGTTTGGCCTCGGTTTTGTCTACCCGCAGCAGCACTTCACGCCCGACCATCATCGCCGCCAGCGAGGATTCGGTGGCTTCGGAGGGGGTTGTCGTCCCGACTACTTTACCGCCACGCATGACCACGATATGGCTGGCGACCTCAAACACCTCTTTCAATTTGTGGGTGATGAAGATAATCGAAACGCCCTGCGAGGCTAATTCGCGCATAATCTTAAACAGTTCGCGGCCTTCTTGGGGGGTCAAAACGGCGGTGGGTTCGTCCAAAATCAGAATATCAGCCTTGCGATAGAGCGCCTTGATAATCTCGACGCGCTGTTGGGCCCCAACGGGTAATTTCTCCACCACCGCATTAGGATCAACTTCTAGCCCATATTGGCGCGATAATTCCCGCACCCGCTCACCTGCGGTTTGTGAATTTCGCACGCTAAAGCCATCATAAAAGAGATTCACAAACGCTTCAATAATGCCATCTAGGGCCGAGGTAGAACGCTCTTTGTTGGGGAACGTCTGACGCTCACGGACTGTCCACGCAAATATCGCCCCGATCAAGAGTGCCCCGGCAGCGGTTAACACGGCTTGCATGGTGGTGCTGACATCTTCCAGCGCCACATATAACTGCCATACAAACACCACCCCAATCACTGCCATCACCACCAAATCAAAGGGGGTCAGGCTGCTGGGGGTATATTGATGACCGCGCCACGTCTTGAGGCCAAGATAGGCAAAGGCCAGCAACAGGCCCGCCGTCACAATATCACGGGCGACGGGTGGCACATCTTCGGCCAGTTGATGCCAGAAGGTGTTATACCCGGCTGTCCCTTTTACAAAGGTGCGCGAGGTCAGGCCATCATGGGTCTCTTCGTAGGTATATTCCACCCCATAACTCACGTCAATTTCTTCCAACAGGGCATTCAGTTGGGCCTGCCGACTGCCTGCCCGTTCAATTTGACGCCACGAAATTTCAGCCTCCAAAGTACCCGCCGTGCCACCCTTGCCGTAGACATTGCCGACAGGTTCGGCTGCTTCGGCAAAAAATGTGGTGTCGTGTTGAAGAATAACGGTGATAATGCCCATTTCGGTGATGCGCAGCATTTGATTCCCAACCCAGAACGCCACGACAATCAGCGCCAAGCGCCATGCCGCGCCCCATGCCACCCGCAGCCCACCCGTCACCGCATTCCATTGTTTAAACAGAAAGTCGAAGATGATGGCAAGAACGGCGGCGATGGCCGTCGCACCCAAAAACAGCCCCACCATTGCTCCCGCTGCGCCTAATCCGCGTTCGGTGTTCGATTGCAGCACCAAAAACCAGACGGCATACACAATCAACGCGGCAAGACTGAACAGAGGCCAAGACAGGGGGGGTTTGCTTTCCGATGATTTGAGTCCGGTCGCCAAAATCGGGGGCAAAATCACCGCCGCGCCAAAACCGACCCCGATGCCAATGGCGAACACCACCAGCGACGTGATGACCTCACCGCCATTCGCCGCACCCAGCATCACCGCCAGCGCCGCCAGCAGTTGTAGCACCACAGCCGCAATCGGACGGGCACGTTGAAGTGATGCGCGGTTGTTATCATTTTGCCCACTGCTCATCAAGCGTATCAGCCAGCGTGACAATAAATAGGGAAGTCCTGCTGCCAGCACCGCAAACGCGAAGATGTTGTAAATGAGGTCATTTTGGAAGGACAGCCATACAAGGCCGACCCCAAACAGCAAGGCAAAAAAGAGGGCAAACAACGTGGGGCGATGGGGCGCTTCTTTCTCCTCACCCAAGACCACATTTTCGGCGACGGTCATCACATCCACCAATTGGAAGTGCTGATGTACCATGCCGATACCGCTGTGAATGGCTTCACGCGGGCTGGTAAACTTGACCTCTTTGCCCTTGAGGAACACTTGGCCTTCGTCTTGGTGATAGAGGCCATAGATAATATTCATTAGGGTGCTTTTACCCGCGCCGTTTTCACCCAACAGGGCCAAAATCTCGCCGCGCCGCAATTTCAGGTCTACGCGGTCATTGGCAAGGATGCCGGGAAATCGTTTGGTCACATTACGGGCTTCTAGCACGACATCTTGTTCATGTAAAGCAGTATTGTCCATTAAATTTAGTCTCACTGAGGGTCAGGAATTTTGGAGTTTAGTATAGCGCAGGCAGGGGATATGCAACAGTAACTCGCTAGTCGGACGGCAATTTTAGAACACGCATTCTATCATTTTCAAACATATAACCCCCATGCGTTAGCGTAACTGCCGTTACGTTAACGTCGCGCACTTATATAAGACACAATTATAGAACAAGTGTTCCCATTAAAATCTTCGCCCTACCCCGTTATAATGAGACGCATGGGAGGAAAACAGATGCAGCTTATCCCACCTGAATTTCAGGATTTAGTCGGGCCAAATTCCAAAGCGATTGGGTATCTGGCCTTTACACTCAAAGATGGTGCGCCGATTATCGCGCCGATCTGGTTTAGTGCCGAAGACGGCTATATTTGGGTCAATTCGTCGGAGGGCACACTCAAAGACAAACGATTCAAAACTATGCCGCCGGTCGCGCTGGTCATCCAAGACCCGGTAGACCGCTATCGTTATTTGCAGATTCGCGGTAGAGTGGTAGCCGTGCAGTATGATGGCGCTTTGGAGCATTTACACGCCCTTTCGCGCTGTTATGATGGGCAAGATTTTGATGATCCCGGCCCAACGCCGCGTGTGATGTATAAAATTGAAATCGAGAAGGTCAATGTCTTTCCGACGCCGGAATAAATAGCCTATGTATGGAGACCCCAACCGTCAGCGCCAACTGCGACGCCGCGAACGCCGCCAGCAGATTTCGAGTTTTCAGGTGGTGTTTGTTTCGATTTTGGCGATTGGCCTGCTGCTGACCATCAACTTTAGCGCCCGTATCCGCCGCAGCCAGCAAATTGATGATCTGCGGGGCAATATGCAGGCCACCATCACGGTTTTGGAGAGCGTCCGCACGGATTTGCGCCAAGAACGGGATTATGTCGCCAGTGATGACTACATCGTGGAATGGTCGCACCGCGAGGCCAAGATGGTGCGATCCGGTGAACGCTTGGTGATCCCTGTGCCCGGCTTGCCCCCCGCCCCAACTGCCCAACCACGCGACACGCCCCCGCCACCCCCCGAAAACAACGAGCCGGATATTCCGATCTGGCAGTTATGGTGGAATCTCTTTTTTGACAGCGAACCGCCGGGGTGATCGGTCTAGGTTGCTAAGCCGGCCACCAATAAATCCAGCGCCAATACCCCTTCAACCTTGCCTGTTTTGATGGCGACATCGGTTTCTAGCAGATTGCGGTAGATTTTCTCCAACTGGTCAATCGAGCCGAACGTGCGTGCTTGACGGGCCAATTTATCCGCTACAAACCCCGGCACTCCTAAAAATTTCGGCAAATCTTTGGTCGCGGTGCCGTTGTCTAACAAATCGCGGGCCTGAATGAGCAAGCGAAATTGGCGGATAATCATGCCGAACAACTGCAAGGGGTCGCTTTCGGATAACAATTGATGCAGCAGGGCCGTTGTTTTTTGGGCATTGCGCTGACCGAGGGCATCCACCATCTCAAACACATCCACCTGCGCGACATAGGGCGTCAAGAGGGCGATTTCTTTTTCGGTGATGAAACCATTTCTGCCGACATAGGACGCCAATTTGACAATCTCATTGTCTAAGGCGCGTAAGTCCTCACCGATGACTTGGGCAAGGGCGGCGGCGGCACGCGGCTCGATCATCACGTCATAGGCTTGGGCCTGTTTGTTAATCCACGCGATGGGGTTCTTGGGAGGATTAAACAGCTTGACATAGCCGGACGGGTCTTGACCAATGAGGCCCAACACCGGATTTTTATCCGACAGGGTTTGAGATTCGATGAACACCAACCGCGCCGATTCGGGCAGGGTCGGTAATTCCGCCACCAATCGCGCCAATTGGTCTTTGGATTCTTTGCTGGCCCCTTTGCGGGTCAAATAGGTCAGCATCCCGGTGACCAGAACCAAGCGGCGGTCACTCAGGAAAGGCATGACTTTGGCGGCGGCTAAAACATCGGCTACCGGGGTCTTGCTACCCTCAAATTCGCTGATATTCAGGTCGTCGCCCATTTGCTGGCGCATTTCATTGACCTGCGCCTTGAGGCTGTATTCATCGTCGCCGTGAAAAACATAAAAGGTCGGTGCTTTGCGGCTCATCGCGTCCCCTTTAGTCAATTTCGAGTGTGTCTACGATGATATATTCACAGGCTGGGTTCGCGCTACAATCCGAGGCAGGCGCGATCTGCAATTGGGTGAAATCGGTATCGGTAAAGTAGTAGACCTTCACACCGACCTGATAACGTCCGGGGGGTAGATTTTCGGGACGTAACACATGTCCATCAAAATAGTAACCACCGGGGTTCCAACCTAGCGTGTTGGCCCGATTTTCAAAGGGGTAGTTATCAAGTTGACACCCTGCTGCACAGGCTAATCCGCCACCCTCATTCAATAGAAAAACGGAGATGGTGTAGTTATAGGCGGGTTTCTCGATAGGCGACCACAACAAATTGATGGTGACGCCATTTTCAAAAGATGAAGCCGTCGCCCGTGTTAGCTGCAAATTCTCATCAAAGATGACACGCGGCGCAGTGGTGGGTGGACGGTCAAAACGCCACAACTCGACTGACCAATTCGGATTTGGGTGCCATGCAAGGGCTGCGGTCTGTATATAACCAAGTTGGGTCAGTTCAGGGCGAATATCGCGGTAGGGCGCGTTATGCTGGACGACCCATAAGCCATCTGTGTCGGCTAATTTTTGCCCCAGCCATGTTTGAAAATCCGCTGCATGTTCATGGCGGCGCAGTTCGGTGGGCAAATGGGCCGTGCCGCGCTGGTCAAAATAATAGAACTGGGCATAGGCGTCGAAGTTGGATTCAATCAAGGCCATTTCGTCAGCGGTGGTGTGCTCCGCCACAAATCCGGTTATTTCGGGCCAAGGCAGGTGCAAGGGGTGATCGGCGCTGGTGGTGGTTAAGCCCTGCGCGACAATAAACAGCACGACGACCACCCGTTCATAAGACCGGAATTGCAGCAGGGCATACGCGAAAAGCACCGCCACAATTGGCAAAATCACGGATAGGGCACGAAATGACATGATGGCATATTCGGCATTGATGGCAATCGTCAAACCAACCGTCATGAAGGCCACCAATGCAGGCATCACAATAGGCTGGGTAAGGAGTTTTTTGGCGGAGCGTTCCCGCATGGCAACTGAGATTATGCCGAATGCGAATAGGATTAACCAGAAGATTTCAGGTCGGCCTAACAACTGGAAGGCCAAGACTTTGTAGCTGTCCCATGAATTGGGCAGGGCATGACCCAAACCACCCGAAATTTCTTGGGTTATCTGGCGATAGAGGACAGGCAACCATAGCAGATAGGATAGGGCAATCGCGCCATTCGCCAGCACAAACGGCACGATTTTTCGGCGCAGGCCACAGGTCAGCAGGGCATGAATCGCCAGCGCCAACAAAACAAAGCCGCCCCAATAGTGTGTCCAGAGCAAAGCTGACCCAGCCACCGCAAAAATCGCCCCATTGTGACGATTGGGCCGCTGCCAGAATCCCCAATAGGCCCACAGGGTCAGGGTCGCCAATAATTGCTGCATGGGGTATTGGCGGATTTCTTGACTGAGTACCAGCATCAGGTCTTGCAGCATGTAGAGCAGTGCGGCAATAAGGCCCGCCTGAGTATTAAACAGTGTGCGGCCTAACCGATAGACCATTGTCACCGCCAAGAGGGTTGTCAGGACGGTAA
Organism: Anaerolineae bacterium; assembly: GCA_041753455.1. Classification (GTDB taxonomy): domain Bacteria; phylum Chloroflexota; class Anaerolineae; order Aggregatilineales; family J027; genus CFX10. Next base: position 205,361 of record JBGSUK010000018.1, read on the forward strand.
AATAGCGCATTTCAAAAACGGTGTCGCCTGTGACCTGTCGCCAGCCATAGAGGGCATAAAAATATAGCGGCGGGTGGACATCCTCATTAACGCGCTCCGTCACCTCGGCCAGATGCGGCGCATCGGTAGCCCATACCGTCCAGCCCTCATCCACCCACAAGCCGAGTTGGTTAAGGGTCGGAAGCAGCAAAAGGGCGCTGAAAATCAGCAGGGCAACCATCGCAAAAAGAGGCCAGTAGCGCATAGGGGTTTACCGAATTTCCACAGGCTCTAGCAAAATGAATTCACAAGCGGCGTTGGTGCTGCAATCCGAGGCCGGGGCGATGGTTAGTTGGGTGAAATCGGCATCGGTGAAGTAGTAGACCTTTACACCGACCTGATACTGTCCGGCAGGCAAATGGGCGATGTTGAGGGTATGACTGTCGAAATAGAGACCCCCCGCTTCCCAATTTAGGGTAGGTGAGCGATTTTCAAAGGGGTAGCTGTCGTGATTGCATTCTTCAAGACAAGCTATCTGCCCGCTTGCGTTTAACAAGAAAACCGAAACGGTGTAATTCAAAGTTGGTTTTTCAAGTGGCGACCACAACATATTGACCGTGATTTGATTGGTATGGGCATCCACCACCGGACGGAATAATTGCAGCACACCGTCGAAAGTGGTACGCGGTACGGCCTGAGGAGGTCGGTCATAACGCCATACTTCAATTGGACGGCCTACATACGAGGGCCATGTCACCGGAGCCGCTGTCGGAACAAACCCCCGCGCCGCCAAATCGCCCCGAATATCGTAATAGGGCCAATCGAGTTTGGCGACCCAAACCCCTGTTTCATCAGCTAACACCTGATCGAGATAAGCCCCAAAGTGCAGCGGATCGGTTTCGCGCTTGGTTTCGGTGGAGACATGCCGCAAATCCGCCCCCGAATGGTCGAGATAGTAGCCGACGGCAAATTCATCGGTGTCTAGTTCAAATAGAATCAAATCAGCGGGGGTGGTGTGATTGATCAGAAAATCGCTCATGGCAGGCCACGCAGGGCGAGTCACCGGGCCGGCGCTGGTGGTCGTTAGGGCATAAATCACCACAAAAGTCACCATCACCCATTGCTCCCGCCAGCGGAATTGGGCGAGGGCATGGGCCGCCAGCAAACATAAGGATGGGATAATTACCGCCAGCGAACGCCACGACAGGCTTGGATATTCGGTATTAAGCAGAAGCGATAAACCAACCGTCAAAATCGCCACCGCCGCAGGTAACATGCTAGCGGGGGTGGGTCGCCAACGATGGCGGTCAGGGGTGGCGAATGTACCTAAGACACCGACCGCCGCCAACACCAGCCAAAATGCTTCGGGAATCCCCACCAATTGATAAACCAGCGTCTTGTAGACCACCCACGAATTATCGAGGGCGTGCGGCAGGCCATTGGGTCGTTCAAGGGTAATCTGGTGATAAATTGCGGGCAACCACGCAGCATAAAACAGGGCAATCGCAAGGTTCGCCACTAGATAGGGCCGGAAATTTTGGCGGCGCGTCAACAGGGCGTGAAGGCCCAAGACCAACAACACAAATCCGCCCCAATAATGTGAATAAATCAGGGCCGCACCCGCAATGGCAAACGCGATACCTTTGCTCCGCGTGGGCCGTTCCCAGAAGCGCCAATATAACCACATCGCTAAAGTGGTCAGCGTCAGTTGTTGGGGATAGTGGCGTACTTCTTGGGTGAGGACAATCACCAAGTCGTGTAAGGTGTAAAACAGGGCCGCGAGGATGCCTGCGACGGGGGAAAACATAGCATGCCCCAGACGAAACATCATCGCCGTACCAATCAGGGTCAGCAGCACCGAGTAATAACGCATCTCGAAGATGGTATCGCCCGTGAACTGTCGCCAACCCCACAGGCCAACAAAAAACAGCGGCGGGTGAACATCGTCTGCCACCCACACGCTGATAATTTCTACCGGGGAATCTTCGCTGCTGGCGGCAATTGTCCAACCTTCGTCGGCCCACAGCGAGGTATCGGTTAAGCCATGTATCAAAACCCCTGCCCCCAACAGCAGCACCGCCACGATGGGCACCACATGGGCAAGGGAATTTTTCTGACTACGCGCCATTCAACTGCGCCTCAGCCGCTTGGATGCGTGCCAGCGATTCAGCCTTACCTAGCACTTCCATCGTTTCGAACAGCGGTGGCGAAACCTGTTGGGCAGTGGTCGCCATACGCAGAGTACCATAGACCTGTGCTTTCTTTAGCCCCAACTGCTCCACCAGCGGCTCCATCACAGCGGATTGGGCCTCATGACTAAAATCGGTCAGGGGGGCTAAGCGCTCATAACTCAAATGCAGCACATTTTGGGTTCCGGCGGCATCCATATTTTTCTGGATGAGTTTTTCATTTGGGCATGGCTCAAAATTGAACATAAATTTCAGCAGGGCCACACCTTCAGACAATGGATTGACCCGTTCGCGGATATGCGGTGAAATTTTTACGACCTTAGCGCGATCCACCTCGCCATAGGCTTTTTGCAGGAAGGGGATTAGGCGATCCGTGAGGTCTTCATCGCTCAATTCGCGGATATAGACGCCGTTCGTCCAGACTAACTTCTGGAAATTGAACGCGGCGCTGGCAGGGCTAACCCGATCCAGTTCAAAACGGGTAATGGTGTCTTGGACATTAAAAATTTCTTGGTCATCGCCAAAGCTATAGCCGACATTGGTCAGGAAATTGATGACGGCTTCTGGTAGATAGCCCAAGTCGCGGTAATCATTCACCATGACGGGCACAATCTTGCCATCTATCATTGGCGGGTTGCGCTTGGACATTTTGCCTTTGCCGTTGGGATTCAACACGACGGGCATATGCACCCATTCTGGCTCATCCCAGCCAAAAGCCTCATAGACATTGTGATGCAGGGCCAGCGAGGGCAACCATTCTTCGGTGCGCGTGACATGGCTGATTTCCATAAAATGGTCATCAATCACCACCGCGAGATGGTAGGTCGGGAAACCATCGGATTTCAGCAGCACGGCATCACTCAGCTCTTCATTTTTGAAGATGACCTTGCCACGAATCCGGTCATAGGCCACTGTCTCGCCTTCTAGCGGCATGGCAAAACGGATGACATAGCTGCCCCGTTCTTTTTCGAGTTTGGCGCGTTCCTCGTCGGAGATGAAACGGTAGATGCGTTCATAACCAGCGATTCTGCCGCCGCGTGTTTTTTGCGAAATCTCACGGGCGCGGGCCAGTTCGTCTTCGGTAGCGAAGCATTTATAGGCCTTGCCCTGTTCAACCAACCAATGCGCCCACTTCTGATAAAGATCCAAGCGTTCACTTTGAATATAGGGGCCATACGCGCCACCCACATCCGGGCCTTCATCCCAGTCCAAACCAAGCCAGCGAATATCCAGCATTAACTTATCGAGGGCATCTTGGACAAATCGTTTTTGGTCAGTGTCCTCGATACGCAGGATGAATTTGCCGTTGCTGTGGCGAGCAAAAAGCCAAGTGAGAAGGGCAGTTCGGGCACCGCCGATATGCAGATACCCGGTTGGGCTGGGCGCAAAACGCACCCGCACAGGTTTGTCGGTCAAGGTCAAAACCTCCGATACCATTGGTACATTAGTGGACTTTGGATTATAGCAGGCGGGTCAAGGCGAAAAAATGCCCAATCCCTATGGTATCATGGCGATATACCTGATTTTCCCAACCATAAGGATCATCCGCGATGAAATCATTGACGTGGAATCAAGTTAATGCGTGGCGACTATCCCAACACTGCCTATCGGCCAGACTGGAACGCCACAATTTTGTTGACGCTGTAACACGTACCGGGGGGATTCAATCGCAGGTGCTGTCGGCGGCGGAGTTGGCGATTGGGGCGCGGGTACATGACCTATCCCGGGCGGATATTCAAAAGGCCCTGTGGCAAGACCATACCCTTATCAAAACATGGGCCATGCGGGGCACATTGCATCTATTGCCAACTAGCGAACTCCCACTGTATGTCGCCGCACGCGAACACTATGACAACCGTAAATGGTCGGAATATTTTGCCTATTTTGGTATCCCCGCCGAGCAATATGATGCTTTTGTCGCGGCTGTTCCACAGGTATTGGGCACTGAACCCATGACACGCGAGCAATTTGCCAGTGCCGTCAGCGAGTTTGTGGGTATTCCCAAATTGCAGGAGATTATCCTCAACGCTAATTGGGGTTCACCGCTGAAACCATCGGCCTTTCGGGGTGATTTGTGTTTCGGGCCGAGTCAGGGGCAGAACGTCACCTTTGTGAATCCCAAAAAATGGATGGGCGATTGGCAAGCCATCGAGCCAGAAACAGCCATGAAAGTGATTACGCGGCGTTATCTTGAGGCATATGGCCCGGCGACCTTCCAAGATTTTTCGTGGTGGTGGTGGGGCGGCGGTGGTGTCACATCGGCAAAGAAGGCCTTTAAGTCGTTAGGGGATGAGATTGAAGAAGTGGAGGTTGAGGGTCATAAGGCATGGGCCTTGCGCGACACACTTGAGGCGATGCAACATCCGGAACCACCCGATACACTGCACATGCTTCCGTTATTTGACGCCTACACGCTAGGGCTGGGGCGCAATAATGAGGTACTGTTGCCGAAGAACCATAAAGGCAAAGTGTTCCGTCCACAGGGCTGGATTTCGGCGGTGGTACTTGTCAATGGGTATGTGAAAGGGGTCTGGGAACATAAAACCCAACGCACCCAAACCACCGTCAAAATTAAGCTATTTGCGGCACACACAAAATCTATCCAACGCGGTATCGAAGCCGAGGCGGAGCGGTTTGGGGCTTTCTTGGGCACTCGGATGGAAATCGTATATGAATAACTGTCACCCGCTTAATAGGGGATGGCTACGGCACTCCACACCCCCGGCGCACCCGTAATGAGGATATAGCTCTGACCCGTTTGGGTGAGATAGAGCATCTCGCCGCGTTCAAAGGTCTGGATATAGCCAGTGCCGCCGCTTTCGAGGTTGTTGGCCCAGCCTAAGCCATCTTTGACCCCGCCAGACTCCCGCCATATCTTGCCAAACCCGCGAATGGGTTCTTGCAAATTGGGGCTGGGGGCGACAAGACCAGTCGAGGATGGGTCTACACCATCGCGCCACGTATCGGCAAAACGCTGATAGGTGCTGTTAGCGTAGAGGACATAGATACCGGATTGGTTGGTTGTCCCCACCGACGAGACCCAGATCATCGTGCCGCGCTCAAAACTTTGAAAGGCGGTTTGCACAGCGACCGACGGCCCAACCGGACAGGCTAATTGGGCAGCGAGGGTGGGGTTGCTGGCATAGATATTTTGGAAGCCCCCCATCGGCGGTGTGGGGCATGTGCTAGACGAGGCCGCACCCACTGGCACAAAACCAGCCACACCCGGTGTCACAGGCGTATCGGTGGGTGTTGGCGTAAAGGTGGGGGTCATGGTGATTTGCCGCGTCGGGGTCATGGTCGGCGGCTGTGGTGTAAAATTGGCAGCGACGGAATCCTGTGGCAGGGTTGGCGCAAGCACCGAAGTTGGCGCGGGGGTATAGGTATTGGTGACGATGATAAATTCCGGCGTGGCCGTCACAAAAATCGGCGTCAAAGTGGGGTCAGCATCAAAGACCCCACAGGCCGAAATCAACATCGTGATGATTAAAAGACTGCCAAAACCAGCGGCGCGTTTACGTTTCATAGCATTGATAGAAAATAGCATTCATAAAAAAGAGAGGGTGGGCAATCACCAATTGCCCCCACCCTGCTGATCGTCATAATAGGGGTTGTTCGGGTCTTGCTGACCATACCCCTGATCGTAGCCTTGGTCATACCCCTGTTGCGGACTATAGCCGCCCTGTTGGGGGTAGGTTTGCTGCGGATAGGTCTGCTGGGGGGAAGTCAAATATTGTTGGGTATTTGGCCCACCTTGCTGACCATAGCCACCCTGCTGTTGACCATAACCGCCACCGGAAGCCAGATTTTGCGGCGGGGCATCGGCACGGTTGCGACTGCTGGTGTTTTCCCACGCCTTCAATTTGGCCTGTACGCCATTGACATCCAAGAGATATTCGGGCATCCAGCAAATACCAAACAATTCGGGATAAATATCCTTCTTGAAGGGTGTTACGCGGACTTCCTCAACCGTCCCCGCGATTTGTTTCCATTTGGCGTTGATCTGCTGCAATTCATATTCAAAACGCTGTTGGGCGGCATCCATTTCCACCTCGACCTCGCGGATGACCGCGTTGCTCTCCGCCACATCACCTTTGGCCTGTCCCTTATAGCGACGGGCACGACTGACACGGGACAACGTATAGGCGGTGTGCCCCTTCATCAAGCTGACCACTGCTTCGCCCAAGGTGAACAATTCTTCTTGACCGAGGTCTTGAAGGGCCTGTTTGTCGGTACGCAGTTCACGTTCTTCACGGCGGATTTTTTCTTCAAGGCGGTCAAAGATGGCTTCGTATTTGGCGGTCACTTTATCAATTTCAGCATCACGGGCTTCACGGGCCGCAGCAGTGGTGCGGATTTGGAAATCTTGGAAGCCAGCACCGGGTGTGCCATAAATATCCAAAGTGGAGTTATAAGGCAGGGTCATACCAGCGGTACGGGTCAGATAATCCACTACCTCATTCTTTAAGGCGGTAAGGCGGGCGCGATCGGTCATGCCGGGGGATAGTTCACCATAGGCTGCTTGTTGGAATGGCGCAGCGGATAGCTGGGATGGCACCACCGGACGATCACGATACTGATCCCATTGAATCAGGCCAGCACGGTCGAGGTTGGGGATGTAGTAGGCATAGGTTTCGACCATATTGACCCCGGATCGGCGATCAAGATAGCGTACCTGTACCTGTGCCAGCAAAAATGGCGTATAGATAACCTGATTGCCGCCAAATTGCGCCGCACGTTGACCCATCTGGCGTTCCCAACGGGCGATGGCCTGTTGTAGTGTGACAATGGAGGGCAGATAGAACTGATTGATGGTGGACGAGATCACAGGCGGTGTAAAGCTGTACCCCGTCGGCAGGGCGGCATCGCGCTCAAAACCCGTCACCGACATAGTATTACCACTGGCGGCGGATTTGCTGGCTTTCCCGCGACTAGCCGCTGATGGCACGGCGACCCCGGTATTAAAATCGGCGTCCTGACCAGTAAAGGGCGCGGTGGGCGGTGCATAGGACTGCGGCGGCACGGGCGATCCACCCCCTTGATAGGGTGCGGTCGGTGGCGCAAACGGATTGGCAGGTTGTTGGAAGGGCGGCGGCGGCGGTGCATAGGATTGCCCCGCATAGGGTGATGCCCCGGTTTGATAGGGCGCAGGCGGCGGTGTAAAGCCCGTCGGCGCAATGCCAGCCGTATTGTTTTGGAAAGGCGCGGTTGGTGGTTGATATTGAACAGGGTTATAGACCCCGGTATTTTCGGGCAGGGGCGGCGGCGGCGGCACAACACCTAAGCGATCAGCACCCGGCCTTTCCGGCAGAGACATAGGCGGCGGCGGTGAGCCTGCGGGTGGGGGTGCATATTGGGCGGCCTGTTGTGGCGCATAGGCTGGCGCACTTGGCGGCTGTGATGAAAAACCACCTCCGGCACTTGGCGCAGGGGTATATGGCTGCGATAAAGTCGGTTGTGGGCCAGTTGCCGAAGGTGGCACTCCGTAAGCGGGTGGCTGTTGACCATACGCAGGCGGTGTGGCTTGCTGGGGTGGTTGCTGTCCATAGGTTGGGGCAGCAGGTGGCTGCGGTTGACCATAGGCAGGCGGCGCGACTTGGGGTGGCGGCTGTTGTCCATAGGCTGGTGTACCATACGGCGCGGTGTATTGCGGCTGGGCACTAAAGGCCGATTGGCTGTATTGGGCCTGATTGGTCATTTGACGCATCCGGGGATCCATCAGACGGCGAATCTGGTCACGGGTCAATGGCCCACGCAGATAGGACATGGCCCAACGGGTATGTAGCAGAATCGGGCCACCGGGGTCATGCACATTGTTCATGACAAACACACGCGGGTCTACCGATGAAATCAGCTTATCCAGCGTTTCAAGGTTTAGCTGATTGTCCGCGCTGGAAACGGTTGCCAAGCCATCCAGTACCTTTTTCTTATCATTTTCGGTCTGCAAACGTCCGATAAACCACGTCCCGGCATTCGACAGACCCTTATAGTCAAGATCACCGGGGTTTTGAGTCGCCAATACTACACCAATGCCAAAAGCGCGGCCTTGTTTCAGCAAACGCAGCAGAGGTTCTTTGGTCGGTGGATTCTTGGGATAGGGTGGCAAGTGACCATAGACTTCATCAATATACAAGATAGCACGCAGGCTGGTCGTACCACTCATCGAGCGCATGGTGGCTAGAATATTTTCCAGCAGCAGCGTCATGATAAAGGTACGTTCGGCGTCGCTGAGGTGAGCGATATAGAAAATATTGATGCGCGGCTTGCCCTGTGGCGTGTACATCAAATATTGCAGGTCAAGCGGTTCGCCCCGCAGCCAACTTTGGAAACTGGGCGAGGCAATGATATTGTTCAGCTCCATTGCCAGCTTAAAGCGTTCTTTTTCAGGGAAAAAGCTGTCAATATCCAGCACACCGAGTTTGTTAAAGGGTGGCTGCTGTACCTGCACAATAATATCTTGCAGATTGAGGTCAATGCCCCCGCGCCACGAATATTCAAATAGGTTGGAAATCAAGACATGTTCGCGGCTGTTGACAGCATTGGGGGTTTTCACACCAGTGAGGGCCAATAATGCCGTCGTAATGCCCCGAATGCGTTCGCGGTGATATTCTTCGTTGCTGTCCCACCCATCACGCGGGGCGTGCATGGCGTCCAAAATGCTGACGGGCAGACCCGCATCGGAACCGGGGGTATAGATGCTAAATTCGGCGGCATTCTTGAGCGCCGCAATACGCTGGGGGCCAATGCCCCAACTGCTGAGACCTTCACGCCAACGCTGTGAAATATCACGGGCATATTCATTGAGTTCAAGCCCGGCCCGCCGCGCATCATCCACATTGACCCAAGGGCTAAAATCTTCGGGGCGCAGTTCGGGAAAGCTCAATAGTAAATTGGTGATGTCGCCTTTGGGGTCAATAATAATTGCTGGCAGGCCATCGAGCGCTGCTTCTTCCAAGAGGGTAATACATAGGCCTGTTTTGCCGCTGCCCGTCATCCCCACCACAACGGCGTGGGTTGTTAGGTCACGCGAATCATAATAGACCACATCGTCTAATAAGCGACCAGCATTAGGGTCATATTGACGACCCATGTAAAACGTTGTAGGGGCTTCAATAAAGGGCATAACGTTATCGCCTCACTTGTTGACTATCTGGGGCAAAACTAACAGCACCAAAACATGACTCTACCACAATTCCAATAATATCACGAATTGAACACCAGCACATATATTCTATCTAAAAAAGCCCCTAAAGGTGGGGGGAACACCTACGTTTGGGGCTAAGGCATCTCAATGGCTTTTAGGCGTTCAAAAGCATCCCGAATCGCGTTGAGTTGGTCAGCGTTTTCGGGTAGTTCGCCATAACGCACCGCAACATAAGCCTCGGTAATCAGGCGGATTTCAGGTTCACCACCGGGGAAAGCTCGGCCCAATGAACGGCGATATTCATTTGGGGTCTCGGCTCGGCGGCGGGGAAAGCCTCGTTTTTCGGCTAGGTTTGCCATGCGCGAATATGTCCAGCGCACCGAAAGGGCCGCCAATAGATCGCGCCCTCCCCCAAACTGACGCATGAGGTTAAGCGCCTCCCCAATACGCCGCAGACGATTGCCCAAACCTTTGCGAATGTCTGCCATAATCTCTCGCCGATCAAGCAGTTCGCTGTCCTCGTCGGAGAATAATTCAGCATCGCGCAGGAAGAACATCATTAACCAGAAAAACAGGGGGATAACCACACACAGCAGGACAAATCCAACCCCGATGCTCGTCCCGACAAAATCAAACAGGTCAGCGACGATATTTTCGCCTGTGCCCTGCGCAGGTTCATCCACCACTGGGCCGCCTTCAATCGTGCCTGCATTATCGGCATCCGATTCAGTCACCAAGATTTGGGAAACGAGAAAGGCGGAAGGAATGGTCAGGGCCAGCGCCAACCCCACGCAACCCAAAAACATCGAGGCATTGATGATAAAACGGGCCATTGCCATCACCAGCATTAACACCAACAAGCCCGTAATAACCCATGAAGCCTTTTCTTGGTCAACGCCGGAAAGCAGCATCGCCAATAGGAAACCAATCGTGACAATGACCACCACCACCAGCGTTAGGAAACCAAACCATGTCAGGCCAAACCGCGCCCGTTGAGAATCGTCCTCAACCTTCAAATTGACCGAACGCGACAGGGCGGTGGAGAGCAGTGAGGTAGCAAAAAACAGCGGCAGCACAACCACAAATTGATCGCTGACAGTACGGGAACTGGCCGCGCCAAAGACAAAAAAGGCCAAAATCCCCATCCGCATCTGGGTGCTGACGGCGGTCATGTTGATATAGAGACGCCCCAACGAAAAAGCCCGCTGCCAGAACAGCAGCACCAACGGCGCGACAAAAAAGGTGATCGGCAAGCGCGATCCGAAAAAATTAAAGGCTTTGGCAAAATTTAAGTCCAAGCCGCTGCCTGTTTCGCGCAGAATCGGCATGAGGGTCAGCGTGACCAATAACCCAATAAATGAACCCAACAACATCATACGGAATTGGGCATAGGCCGGTTTTCGCATCCGAATCATGTAGCGGCGCATAATCAGCGGGGGCATAAAATTGATGCCGACAAAAATCAGTGTATAGCCCATTTGCGTGGGGAGAGCCGCGCCAAATTGTTTCTTAAAAAAATCGTGGATCCACATCAAAATGACCGAAATCCACATGACATGTGACAAACCCATCAGGACATAGGTGGCCTCGCGTCGCCAGACAACGGGCGAAGGCTTAAATTTAAAGGTCGGGCCAATGGCATCCACACGGACATCAGCTTGACGGGCGGACATGTTCGGCCTCCTGCGCTTTTTGGGATTCTTGTTCGGCGAGTTGCCGCAAAAATCGCTGACGGGGGGTTTCGTGGTTGTCGGCGGTGGTCAGCGGGGTAGCTAACGCGATCGCTGTGTTGATAGCAAGGTTATCTTCGGACATATCCGGCTCATCAAAAACAATCGGCAGGTGATACATCGAAATGCCGTGCAGTTCATTGGGGCGCTTCTTGCCAAGATTGACCCACGTCACACGACGTCCACCATCGCGCAGGCGCAAACTAGATATAGCAATCATCTCGCTGATAAACGGCGTAATCATAACCATCGTCGCGCCAATGGGCAGGCGTGGGCTTTCTTGCAACACAAAACGCCCAAACTCGGCGGTGACAAAATAGTTGACCCCCGCCAATGCCTCTAGGATTTTGGATAATTGGTCATTGCGGCGGCTCGGTTGAATACGAAACGATTGGTCAGAACGCGCCAATGCCCCATTGCAAATGAGGCCGACAGCGTAATTTTGTTCCACGGCCCATTTCGCAATCGAGGCGGCAACCATCAAGGTGTATTCGGTCATATCCGGCCAAAAACCGCGCCAATGGGTTTCGAAACTGGCGATATTGACCGCCAAGACAATGCTTGCGCCGCGTGTCGGTTCATAAAGTTTGGTTTGCATCTGTCCAGTGCGGGCGGTGGCTTTCCAATGGATTTGGCGGAAGGTGTCTTGGGGTTGATAATCACGCACCCCGATAACACGATTAGGGTCTTCAAATAGACGGCGCTGGACCCGCCGATCACCAAAGGGATCATGGAGCGGAAAGCCCAATTGATCGAGTGATCTAACTTCGGGGTAGACGATCAGATAGTCCTCACGTCCTTTGGAAGTCCGCAGACGCTCAAACAAGCCAAACGGATCACCCGACAGCATATTGACCGGGCCAAGTTCATACACGCCGCGTTTTTGGGCCATTAACTCATAGCGCCGCCGAATACGCTCATACCAACGCAGGGCATAGGCATTCGTTAAATAACCTATGGTGGGATCACCTTCACTCTCCGACATGGCCTCGATGCGGGTTGGGGGAAATCCGGTGGGCCAAGTGTCTTGAACTTGCAGCCATGTGACCGGTAGCCATTTTTTGTTTTCGATCGTGATTTCGACTTCGGTGGTTTCACCGGGGAAGGCATGGGTATGGTGCAGTTTGCGGCGATAGGCCAGATTGATGAGCGTGTTGCGGCTCCACAACCATGCAATCGTGATGGTCACCAGCATAAATGCCGTCATTGCCATCAAGGCGCGATTATCGGCGGCAATAGAAATGAGGAACGCGAGTACCGCCAAACTGACCCAGCGATGATTGAGCAGCGCCCCGACCGTATCACCGGGACGTAGTTCATGTTCTTTGGCGGATAATTCTTTAAGGTCTTCTTCGCGCTTTTCCCGCTGAATCTGGATTTCGCGCTCATTGGTAGGCTGTTGTAAAAACGTCATCTAATTTTCTACCCAAGTCTCAGAAAAAGCCATAAAAGCAGTACAGCGGGGCCAATTGGGGTCGCTCAGATCACTCTGCACCTGACCATCAACCGCCTGCCCATTGACGACAATTGAGCCATTTTTGCAGGGGCATATGACGGTATAGACATCATGTTTGGTTTCACCGTTTAACCCGGTCGTCAACTGCGGCACATGGAATAGGCGTTGGGCAAGGGCCATATCCCAAGTCAAAATCAGGTGGTCATTGGCGCTGTAGACCGCCACCCGATGATAGCGGCGGCTGTCCATTTCTTGCGTAAAACGGGCCTGCGTCAACTGAATTTGAGGCCAACCCCGCCCCTGAAAATCCTCAAAATGCTGGACAAAGGTATCCGCCAGCCAGCGCCCTAACTCAAAATTATCGGTGTAGATGCCTTGCAGCATAGGGGCTGTATCCGATTCGACATAAATGACAAGAGCGTTGCCGATGCCATGCGGTGAAAAAGTGCAGCGCCAATAACTTGCCAGTGCGACGAGTTGTTCTGTGCCCGGACGATACAATTTCATTTCCGGGTTTTCACCACAAAAAATGATACGGCCTTGAATGGATGGCATAGTGAGATGCTCCCCTAATCCACCGGGACAGCTACGGAGTCCACAATATCCGCCACAATTTCGTGGGCCGTGCGTCCACGCAGCACCGTCTGAGGACTGACCACGACACGATGTGTCAAGACATAGGGCGCAAGGAATTTCACATCATCGGGCAGCACATAACCACGCCCATCAATCGCGGCCCATGCTTGGCTGATGCGATAGAGGCCGAGGGTGGCACGTGGACTGCCCCCCAAATCGAGTTCGGGTTGTTCGCGGGTGGTACGGATGGTGTTGACGATATAACTTTGCACCGCCTCCCCCACGCGGATATCACGCACCTGCCCGACAATTTCCATAATCTCAGATGGGCTGCTCACCTCACGCAAGGTTGCCATTGGGTCGTTGGAACGATAGCGCGTCAGGATTTTGTTTTCTTCTTCTTCAGTCGGATAACCAATGGATAAACGAATCAAAAACCGATCCAACTGGGCTTCGGGCAGTGGGAAGGTGCCTTCGAGTTCAATCGGGTTTTGGGTCGCCAAGACCATGAAGGGCCGTTCCAAAATATGGGTTTGGCTTTCGAGGGTGACTTGGCGCTCCTGCATGGCCTCCAATAAGGCGCTTTGGGTGCGCGGCGTGGCCCGGTTGATTTCATCCGCCAGCACAATTTGGGTCATGATGGGGCCGGGGCGAAATTCAAATTCTTGCTGTTTCTGGTTGAAATAATATAGACCAGTGACATCTTGGGGAAGCAGGTCGGGGGTAAACTGGATACGCTGGAAGCCACACCCTAAGGATTGGGCCATCGCTTTTGCCAGCGTGGTTTTGCCTGTTCCCGGCACATCTTCCAGCAGGATATGCCCCTCGCTGAGCAAACAGGCAATGGCGAGATTAATGACTTCCGTTTTTCCAACAATCACCTGTTGGACATTTTCACGGATACGGGCGGCGACTTCCGCAATGGACATGAATTGCTCCTTAAAAAGTCAAAAACAAAGTCAAATAGGTTAACCTCACACCGGAGGCCAAGGATAACTTGGGCCGGGGCCGGGATGCGGGTATTTTTGGGTAGTCAACAGGCGATTGGCGCGTTTATTGAAGGCCTCGATTTCATCCGGCTCTAGCAATTTTTGCAGCGCGATGGTTAGTTCATGGGACGGGTCACAAATCGTCTGCACCACCCGGCTGACATCTTTTAATAGGTCGTCGGGAATCGGCTGTCCGGCAAAATCCCATATCACGGTGCGGAGTTTGGGATAGGGGTGGAAACAAATACCGTGATCAATGCCCCAAATTTTGCCCTGCGCATCAACTAAGACATGCCCACCCTTACGATCCGCATTGTTGACCAAACAATCGAACAAGGCCATCAGCAGCAGTTGGGGGACAAAGCTGTCATCCAGCGAAAAATAGTTAATTTCGGCGTCGTGCTGGATGAATAATTGCAGCGACCCCACCCCATCTGGCCCATCTTGGCGCAGCACCGTCGGCGGGATAATGTGCCAGTCTAGCGCCTCCGATAACACGAAGGCCGCGACTTCCCGATGACACAACGTACCGTCGGGGAAATCCCACAATGAACGCTCGCCACTGCGGGGTTTATAAATCGCCAGCGTTTCAAGTTCGTCATCTTTGACCTGCACCACCGTTGTATAGTTGGTAGACCAGCGCAGGCGTCCCATGCCGCGTTTGATCTTGCCGTATTCAAGCAGCTTAACCACCCGCTCAATTTCCACCACTTGGCTGTTGTCATCGTCATCCGATGGCGGGACATCACTGGGCGGCTGGGGTGTGGGTTGGTCATTGGAAGTGGGTGGAAGGTCGTCGCTCATGATGATGTTCCCCGGCTACTCAAGATTACAATACACGCTCACTTGGCAATTGGTTCGTTTACGTCCAGTAATGAATGATATGCCCATTCGATTTGGGGTCGGCGCGGCCTGCTTCGACGACTTCTTGGGTATGCTGACAGAGGGCGTCGAATAGGTCACGGCTGCCCCAAAATCGCACCACGCCCGGTTGCAATAGCTCAGGGTCTTCATCTTCTTCGAGGCCCATCAACTCTTGGGCGACCATGATGATAAGGTCTTGCACCGGATCATACCCGAGGCCGATTTGGGCAATGCGGAAACGGGGTTCGACCGGATCACGCAGTTCCATATTCATCTCTCTGAGATTGATACGCCGTTGAATCAGCGTTGGAAAGCGTTTATAGAGGTCGGTCAGCATTTCTTCAATCGCTTCGGCAATGCGACGAGCCTGCTCTTTTTCGAGAGTCAGCGTCACAATCTGCGACCCCTGTCCGGCTTGAATATTAAATTGGCGGCGACCTTTGGGGCCAACCGTGCCAAGTGTGATAAAGTCTATCGGGTTGAGTTCAATTTCGGGTAAGGCCATAGGGCATCCTTTGGCAAGCGAGTTAAATATACTTTGACGCCGATTCTGGCGCGGGTATGGTCTGCGGGCGTTCATCAGGCTTGGGCAGATGGCTGGTATCGTTCATGACATCTACCGTTGGGCGATTTTCTGCCAAGAGTAACACGGAAATCGAGGCGGGTGAAATATTCAACCGCTGATACATATCCAAGTGCATTCCCAAATAGTGGGCCAAAATCAGCTTGATAATATCACTGTGGGAAACGACTACGACAGTGCCATTTTCATGACGTTCGACTAGCTGTTCCATCACATCAACGGCCCGTGCTTGGGCGGCGCGGATGGTTTCGCCATGTGGAAATTTCATACGCGAGGGGTAATGCTGGACGGTATGCCATCGGCGCTTTTGGCTGAGTTTGCGAAGCTCCCCGCCTTCCCATTTGCCATAGCGCAATTCGCCGATTTTTTCTTCGATCTGCAAATTCAACGCGGGGTGATATTTGAGAATGGCCTCGGCGGTTTCGACGGTGCGTTCCAATGGGCTGGCATAAATGGCGGTGATGGGCACATCCTCTAGGCGTTTGCCTGTGGCGGCGGCTTGGGCCAGACCCTCCTCATTGAGATGTACCCCCGGTGTCCACCCCGCAAGGCGGCCCGTTTTGACAAAATCGTTGACGGCATGGCGGACTAACAAAATTCGGGTCATCAGCGGCCTTCTATTTTTGGGTAGATAATCTTCCGGGCACTATTGTAAACCATTCTACCCCGCCGTGTCTTAGAACATCGTTAAGGTTGGAGATTCGACAAATTGACCTCGTATGACACGGGGCTAAAGCCGCCGTGCTGAATTTAGCTGGTGATGCAGGGTCAAACCTCACAATAGCGCGGCTAATCCTGACTGCGGTCAATGTAGAGCAAATCGGAGAGGTCACATTCAAAATATTCACACAAGCGGACGACCACATGACCATCAAAACGGTCTACTTTGTTCTGAACCCAACGCGAAAGTACGCTAATGCCTATCCCTGTTTCGTCAGAGATCTCTGCATAGCTAATCTTGCGCCCTACTCTGCGCTCTTTCTCATTGATGAGTAAAAACAGGCGATTTCGGAGTATGTTTTGCTCAGTTATTATCTCTTTAGGCATTTTCAAGCCTCATTAGAACATACTTCATTGAATTTATTGACAATCGTTATCATTAGTGATAAAGTTAATGGACCCTCTCAACAAAATCACTAATTCTTTTGGAGCAAAAGAATGAATTCCTCAAGTATCACTATCGCAACCTCAAACGAAAATTTGCCGCTACCACTCATTGTCGCCCAAAAATGGGAATTTCTGCTGCAATATCATCAAGGTGACTACGAAAAGTATTTATACTCCATTCAAGATTGGATTGCTGGTTTGACTGAGACAAGCAATCCTCGACGTGTATGGAGTGATTTAAAGCGTCAAAACAACGATATTGACATGTACGATCCAACCGTACAACTGCCCTACACTGCGACAGACGGCAAGACCTATCAAATGGATTTTACCGATGATAAAGGGCTTTATTTGATAGCGCAATATTTACGCATTACAAAGGCCCGTCCGCAATTGGAGGCTATCAAAAGATATTTAGCGGCATCAGGGGCATTTGTAGATGCGGTGCGGCTTGAACCCGAAACCGTGATTACCTCCGGTGCGATTGACCCCGACGAAGCGATTGACGCCGCCATTGAAGCGTACCGCCGACGGGGCAAGGATGACCGCTGGATCAGCGCACGGTTGGCAGGCAAGGTCAAACGCGCCAAATTCACCTCGGCACTCAAAGCGGCAGTGTATGAAATGCTGACCCAAATACACTACGCCATCGCCACCGATGATATTTATCAGGGGCTGTGGGGGCGAACAGCGGCCTATCTCAAAGATGAACTCGACCTGCCCAAAAAAGCCAGCCTGCGCGATAATCAACCCACCCTCGCCCTAACCTATCAGGGGATTGCTGAGGAAGTTGCCGCACAGAAATTGGGCGACGAAACTGAATTATCATGGGACGAGGCGCGTGCGATTGTCAAACAAGTGGCGGCGCTGATTGGCATCCAAGCCCAAGCCACCAGTCATTTTTTGCAGGTGGACTTGGCGACGGGCAAGCCGCTGTTATCTGAAGGACAGACATCTTGAGCATTGGAAAATTTAGCGTAGATTTATCAGGTCGCGCCGCATTGGTGACAGGCGCAGGTCTGGGCATTGGTCGGGCCACCGCCATCGCATTGGGTCAATCGGGGGCATCCGTATTCGTCAATGACATCAATCCCGACAACGCCGCAAGGGTCGCGGAAGAAATTCGGGCGATGGGTGGCACCGCATCGGATTGGTGCGCGGATGTCGCCAATAAACTGGCGGCGGGGTCGCTGATTGAAGCCATGCGCGATGCCTATGGACGGATTGATATTGTGGTCAACGCGGCAGGGGTGGAGAAAAAAGGCTCGCTCCTAAAACTGGATGAATGGGACTGGCGGCGCGTGATGGATATTAATCTGAACGGCACGTTTTTTATCACCCAATTGACGGGGCGTGTCATGGCAGATGAGGGTGGCGGCGTGATTGTCAACCTCGCAAGTACAGCCGGCATTGCCCTCCCCCGACCCGACAGTGCCGCCTATGCCGCCAGCAAAGCCGGGGTGATCGGGTTCACTAAAG
The DNA here is from genome assembly GCA_041753455.1 of Anaerolineae bacterium. Lineage (GTDB taxonomy): Bacteria > Chloroflexota > Anaerolineae > Aggregatilineales > J027 > CFX10. The sequence continues at coordinate 223,457 of JBGSUK010000018.1, forward strand.
AGGCCGCGCGATTTTTTGCCGCTTCGGGGGTACGGATTAATGCCGTTTGCCCCGCCAATATTGACAGCGAAGACGAGTACCCGAACCGCGAAAATTTAGGCCGCATCCCGCAAGGGCGATTGGGAACACCGGAAGAAGTCGCCCATGTGGTGTTATTCCTCTGTTCAGACGCCGCTTCGTATATGACCGGGCAGGCGATTTTTGTGGATGGCGGCGAGAGCATGGCTTAACTTCAGGTTTTACCGGATTCTCAACTGAATTTTGCTCCCCTTCTAACGGTGCTATACAATAACAGCGTTATCTTTCATTATTTGTTTTCTGAGTTTTTCGCAGGCAGGCAATCATGACTCAACGCCCGGTTCATATTCGAGTGGATGATCGTGTTCGGCTAATGTCGGCGGTGCTGGCTGCCACTAAATGGCCCGAACGCGAACAACTAACACAACGTCATCGCGCCCATGCCCATGCCCGTAACACCACTAAACGGATTGAACGGCATAAGCATCACCCAGCAATCGAAGCCACCCAAGTGCTGCTCGATAAAGGCGCACCACTAGAAGCCCTTTACACCTATGCTCTGAAGCTGACATGGCCCGATATGGAAGACCCCTATGCGCCGCGTTGGGTTCCGCCCAAATGGAATGAGCAGCTTAAAAATTACTATCAGGTCGCCGAACTGGACGCATGGTGGAAAGAAGAAGATGAGGCTTGGCAAAAAGGCCGTACCGAAGCCGAGAAATTGATCTCGAAGGTGGATTTTTATACCTTCTTACAGCCCTTTGTCGGGGAAGTTGTTGAACAGCTAGTTTTTGTCGCCAATATTTCCTATCCCAGCACACGTTCGGTCGGGGTGCGGATTGGCGGCGAATTGATGAGCATTACCCCGCCGCGCATTGCATGGGGTGATAACGCGCCTTGGCCCTTTGATGAGGACGCGGGTCATCTGTATACCCACGCGCTTGGCGATTATGCCCGCCTGCTGATGCTGTCCTATCTGCGGCAAAACGCGGATCGGGTGGCGACGGCGGCCCAAAAGCCCCTGCCGGTCACTGATGAATTTAAAGAAAAATATGTGACATGGGGTGACCAATTTACCGAATTGTTTGTCATCGGCGCGGTGGCCCTCTTTTTGGAGCAAGCCGTCAATCCACAAGAAGCCAAAGCCTTTATTTTGATGCAGGACAAAGCCAAGGGCGTCAAAATTATCCCCGGTTTGGTGAGTGTGCTGCGCCGTTATCTGAGTGAATATGCTGACGGGAAATACGAGTCGCTGATTAATTATCTGCCGAATTTCCCCGGCCATTTGCGTGTGGCGAAATCTATATCATCCCTATAAGAAGGGGTCTGCATGATTGATCGAATTGTCTACAACGCCAAAATCCATACTCTAAATCCGGCGCAACCTGTCGTGACGGCGCTTGCCATTATCGGGGAACGCATTGTCGCGCTGGGAGATGATGACAACATCCGGCGCTTGGCTGGGCCAAATACCCGTCAAGATAACGCGGGGGGTCGGGTGATTATCCCCGGTCTGACCGATGCCCATTTGCATTGGGAAGGCTATAGCAAGGCGCGGCGCAACCTGAATTTGATGGATGTACCAAGCAAAGCCCAGTGTCTAACAATGGTCGCTGAACGGGCACGTACCGCCCCACCCGGCGAATGGATTATTGGGCGCGGTTGGCGCTTGGATACGTGGCACGAAACCGAATACCCCCTTGCCAGTGAACTCGACGCGATTACCACCCAGCACCCGATCTATCTGGGCGAACGCAGCGGACACGGGGCATGGGTCAATAGCATGGCCCTCAAATTGGCAAATATCCATGCCGGAACGCATGACCCCTTTGGCGGGACAATTGTGCGCCTGCCGGATGGGTCGCCAGCCGGGATGTTATTGGAAGACAGCGCCCTGCATCTGGTGACCGACCATATCACCAGTCCTACCTCGGAAAAATTAGCCGAATACATGATAGACGCACAGGCCCATGCGCTGCGACAAGGGCTAACGGGCTTTCATGATTATGATGACCCCTCGTGCTTGATCGCCCTGCAAATATTGCGCGAACGAGGTCAATTGGCAATGCGGGCGGTCAAGCAGGTCAATGTGGCATGGATTGAACATGCCCACGAATTAGGGATACGGAGCGGCTTTGGGGACGATTGGATTCGGTTCGGCGGCCTCAAGATTTTTGCCGATGGGGCTTTAGGGCCACGCACCGCCCTGATGATTGAACCGTTTGAAAACGAACCAGACAATTATGGCATTTGTGTGACCGACAAGGAAGAAATTTACAGCTTGGTCAGTCGGGCCAGCGAACAAGGCGTGCATACCTCGATTCATGCCATTGGCGATAAAGCTGTACATGATGTGTTGGATGTCTTTGAAACGGTGCGTGGTGAAGAAGCAGAACGGGGCACGCCACGTTCCCAACTGCGCCACCGCATCGAGCATGTGCAAATTATCCACCCCAGCGATGTAGGCCGCTTAGGGCAATTGAATCTGATTGCCTCCATGCAACCGATTCACGCTACGTCCGATTTGGAAATGGCCGATTTGTATTGGGGTAAACGCGCCGCGTACAGTTATGCCATTCGCAAGCAATTAAATGCGGGGGCGGTCTTGGCGTTTGGGTCAGATGCCCCTGTCGAAGATTTAAACCCTTGGCGTGGCATCCATGCCGCTGTCACCCGTCAACGCGCTGATGGCACACCGGGGCCGCAGGGGTGGTATCCCGAAGAACGCCTGAGCCTGCATGAAACCCTCGTCGGGTTCACACAAGGGCCAGCCTACGCCGCCTATATGGAAAATCGCTTGGGGATACTTGCCCCCGGTTATTTGGCGGATATGGTGATGCTTGACCGCGATTTGTTCAACATCCCGTCGGCTGAAATTTTGAGTGTGCAGGTCATGGGAACAATGGTCGGCGGCGAGTGGCGCTTTAGGGCGTTTGATTAATCCACGATTACGGGTAAAAAGCCGGTTGTGCCAGCGATGACCGCGACTTGGGCCTGATACACAATCCGCCCCAGATAGGCCACGCTGACATCATACACCCCGGCTTCCAAATCGCCCATCACCCAATTTTCGCGCAGGTAGGGGTCACTGTTCAAAGCCGGATCAGTGTCGGCATAGGTATAGGCCCGATAAATCACCCCATTACTAACCGACTCGGCTTTGATTTCGACTTCGGATAGTAGGGTACCATCTTCCACCGAGATGCGTCCAGCCAACACACCATAGCTGGGGAAGGGTTCCAGCCATAATTGGGGATTATAGGTTGAGCCATAGCTATAGGGGTCACCGATACGTACTTCCAAATGCAGATGCGGCCCAATCGCCACACCCGTCTGCCCCACCTGCCCAATCGGGTCAAACCGCCGGATGGATTGCCCGGTTACCACATTAACCGATGAAAGATGTCCATAAAGCGTGTAGTAGATGAAGGGCTGGCCTTTTTCATCGAGGTGGGTGTGCTGAATGACAATCGTGTTGCCATAAAAATTGGAGGTCGGGCCGAAGCGTTTTTCATCAAAATCGTCCCCGGCAAAAAACACCACTCCATCGTTCGCCGCCAAGACCCGTGTCCCAAAGGGATTCCCAAAATCTATGCCATAGTGAGGCCGTAATTGCCCCACATTGGTTGAGCCATAGTCATAAATACGCTCGGCGTAATCAATCACCCCGTTTTCGGTAAAGAAGGGGCGCGATAGCCAAAAATGATCACCTGTGATGGTCTGGGCCATCGCAATCGCGGTAGCAATACCCGAACTAGAAGCGGCTTCGTTGGGATCGCGGGTGGCGGGAAGGGTCGCCGTTGCGGAGGGTGTAGGGGAAAATTCAGAAGTCGGGGAGGCCGTTGGACTAGGCGATGCAGTAGGGGTGGCGCTCGGTTTATTGCCCCCCACCACCACCGTTGTGGCAGTGGGTTGGGTGGTGGCTTGGGCCTGCAAAGCAATCGCCGTCGCCAATGAGTTTTGAGTCGCTTCTACCGGGGGTGCATCTGTCCCGTCATCGGATGAACTGCACCCACTTAACGCATACCCCACGTAGGCCATCGCTAACACCAACAATCCTAGACTGAGCCAGCGATGAAACTTCCGACTTTTGAACATCCCCACCTAAAATCCTTGTTTAAATCAATCCGACGCGGGTCACAGCCGCTTGAATGGTCTGGGCGTGGACGGCATGGGCCTGCTCCAAAAGCTGACTGATTTCACCCCGTAAATGGGTCGCCAATTCCACATCTTCCAATCCTAGCAGGTTCACCCGCACATTCAATGCCGCACCTTCGAGGGCCGCCATTGCCATATATGCCCCAACTGCCGCATCCGTCGCTGCGTTGGTGTTGCCCAATGACGCCACCCGTTCCACCAATTGCAGGGTATCAAAGGCCATACGACAAACCCGTAGCGGCACATCAATCGCCCCACGTGTGTGCTCTTGAATCAAGGCGGCACGTTGGGGGTCATCTTTGGGCACGCGGAAGGCGGTCATCAATGCGTCAAAGGCACTCACATCATTCACCACGTCATCCAAGAGACGTTCGCGTAATTCCTGCCCCGCTTTGACAATCGCCTGCATCTCGGTTTCAACCTCGGCATACTTTTTCTTGCCGATGGTCAGGCCGGCTACCATTTCGGCGAGGGCCGCCGCCAACGATGCCGCTAATGCTGCGACCGCCCCACCGCCGGGGGTTGCATTCGCCGCTGCGACTGCCTCGACAAAATCCGAGGGCCGACGGCTTTGCGGAATGGTGACCACCGCGTAATTCGCTGTCGAATCTTCCGGCACGGGGGGTTCTTCATAGGCAAAGGGGGCAGGGACTTGTTCCGCCATCGAAATTTTGGTTTCTAGCAACTGGTCGGGTTTAAAACCATCCAATTGTAGATACCAGCGGGCACTTTCAATCAAGGCCGCTTCGGGGGCAAGGCCGACCAATTCACTGGAGAGAATCGCCACCCCATAACGTTGGGCCTCGCGGCGGATCATTTCGACTACGCGGAAGATAGGAGTCTTTTCATAATGGGTCAGGTTCATGCTGACCTGCGCTTTGCCATCCACCAAAAAGCCGTTGGCTTTGACAAAGGCCAAACCGCCACCCGATTCCCGAATGGCTACCGAGATTTTTTTGGCGATTTCGACATCCCCGGTCGTCAGATAGACATTAAAAGCGACCAGCGGCGGACGTGCGCCAATAATTGTCGCCCCGGCTGAACCAACGGCGGCTGGCCCATAATCCGGCACATAACGCGGGTCGGAGCCAATCGCGGTTTTTAATTGCTCATATTGAAATTTGACTTTGCGAATATGGGCTAAATTTTCACGATCAGGTCGGGTCGCGGCGCTTTCATAAAGGTAGACAGGGATATTCAATTCCTCGCCAACCCGCTTGCCCAGCCGTTTTGCCATCTGGATACATTCATCCATCGAGACATCCCGAATCGGGATAAACGGCACAACATCAGTTGCCCCAAAACGCGGATGTTCGCCAAAGTGAGTATCCAAATCAATCAATTCCGATGCGGTGCGGACGCCGACAAACATGACCCGCTCAATTTCATCGGGCAGGCCTACCATTGTGACAACGGTGCGGTTATGGTCGGCGTCGCTGCTGACATCTAAAATATGAACGGCCCCGGCGCGTTTCATCGCCTGAAGGATAGCGTCTACTACTTCGGGTCGTCGCCCCTCACTAAAATTTGGCACGCACTCTACTAACGGTCTCATGCCACCCCCTAACTGTGGTATTTGTTCCCAAAAACGCGCAAATTATACAGAAATGGCCTTACACAGACCAACTTTTGCGTGACTGGCGTATGGCAAACGGCGGTTTTTCGCTATTTCGTTGTGTTGGTCAATCGAAACATGCTACACTAAAAAAGTGGTAAGACATGGAGAGGTATGCGATGGAAACCCAGTATATACGAGATTTAACGGTTAACGAATTACGGGATATGTTGCGCGAAATCATGCTGGAATTGCTGGTTGAAGTCAGCGGGGGTGATCCTGATGTGGGATTGGAACTGCGCCCTGAAGTTGTGGAAGAACTCCTTAAAGCCCAACGCGAAAATCGCCGCACGGTCAGTCATCAACAACTCATGAGCGAGTTAGGCTAAAAAGGCCCTCATAAAATCAACATTGCATCCCCGAAGCTGAAGAAACGATACTCCATCGCAATCGCCTCTTGATAGGTCGCCAGCAGCTTTTCCCGCCCTACCAACGCACTAATCATCATGACCAGCGTAGATTTGGGCAGATGGAAATTCGTCACCATCGCATCAACCGCCCTAAAACGATGACCGGGAGTGATGAATAGGTCGGTTTCTTCCTGAATCGCCATCACCGGACGCCAAGGGCAGACATTTTCAGCGAGGTTATTCAATGTATTCTGGATGCTGTCGGGGTCGTTCATTTCTGAACCAAACGCGGCGGAACGAATCGCGGCGGTTTCGAGGGTACGGGCACTGGTCGTACCAACCGGGATAATCCGCCCACCGGCTAATTTGGCCTCGTTGATGATACGAGCATTGTCAGGGTTGAGTTCGGCATATTCGCGGTGGATTTTGTGGTCAGCGACATTTTCTTCTTTGACCGGGGCAAACGTATCGAGGCCGATATGCAAGGTGCAGTAGGCCAGCCTCACGCCCATTTCCTGAATTTTGAACAATAAATCGCCTGTAAAATGCAGGCCAGCTGTCGGGGCAGCCGCCGACCCTTCACGCCGAGCATAGACTGTTTGATAACGTTCGGGGTCATCTAGCGGCGCGGTGATATAGGGCGGCAACGGCATCTCGCCCAATTTATCGAGATAGGGGTGGACGGGTTCGGAAAATTCGATAATGCGTTTCGCGCCATCCTCCTCACCGATAACTGTCGCCATTAATTCCTTGCCGTCGTGGGTCAATTTTAGAACGGTGTCGGTTAAGACCCGCTTGCCACCCACCAATGCTTCCCACCGTCGGCCTTCACCATCAAGCTGACGCAGCAGCAAAATTTCGACTGCCCCGCCTGTTTGGGTTTTGACAGCGTGTAGGCGGGCCGGAATGACGCGGGTTTGATTCAGCACCAGCACATCATTGGGGCGCAGATAGTCCGGCAAATCGCGGAAAATGCGGTGGTCGCGCTGGCCTGTATCCCGATGCAACACCAACAAACGCGATGAATCACGCGGTTCGGCAGGATGTTGGGCAATGCGTTCCGGCGGCAGGAGATAATCAAAATCGGTGAGTTTCATTAACCCTCTAACGATTGAATAGGCGCACAATCACATTTAAAACAATCGTCAGGATGATACTCAGCAAAATCATGCTGACGACCGGGAGAAAGCAGGCAAAATTTTGGCCCTGCACCCGCACATCACCGGGCAGATGACCCAAATTGCGGAGGCCGGGGATGCGACTAAATAGCAAAAAGAGGCCGCCGACCAATACCGCCCCGACACCCAATACCATCAATAGTTTGCCAACCGACGCGAGTTCCATTTGCAAGACCCTTTCGCTTAAAACAATGGCGGTTGTTGGATGCTGGTGGGCCGATTGTCCACTAGGCCGAGATGCTCATAGGCGCGGCGGGTAGCAACTCGTCCGCGTGGGGTGCGCTCCAAAAAGCCGAGTTGGAGCAAAAACGGCTCGATCACATCTTCAATCGTATCGGCTTCTTCACTGATAGACGCGCCAATGGTCTCTAAACCGACCGGGCCACCATTGAAATTTTTGATAATCGTCAGCAGCACACGGCGGTCAATATCATCTAAGCCAAGCGGGTCAATTTCCAACAAGCCGCTTAAACATTCATCGGCGATTTCTTGGGAGATGATACCTGCCCCACGCACTTGGGCATAATCACGGGTACGGCGTAACAAACGCAGGGCCACACGCGGTGTCCCCCGTGAACGTTGGGCAATTTCGGTAACACCTTCGGGCTGGGCTTCAATTTTCAGCTTATTGGCGGCCCGTTCGATAATCATTTCCATGGCCGCCATGCTGTAAAAATCCATGCGGAACACTGCCCCAAAACGATCACGTAGGGGGGCGGTTAACAAAGCAAGGCGGGTTGTTGCCCCCACTACCGTAAAACGCGGCAGTTTGAGGCGCACATTTTTGGCGGCTGGCCCTTTGCCAATGACAATATCCAACACAAAATCTTCCATCGCGGAATAGAGGACTTCCTCAACCGGACGGCCCAAGCGGTGAATTTCGTCAATAAACAGCACATCCGAGGCGCGTTGATGAGTCAAAATCGCCGCGAGATCACCGGTGCGCTCAATAGCCGGGCCAGCGGTGGTTCTGAGATTCGCGCCCATTTCATTCGCCAGCACATTGGCAAGGGTCGTTTTGCCCAGACCGGGAGGGCCATAAAACAGCACATGATCGAGGGATTCCTTGCGTGATTTGGCGGCCTCAATCAAGACTTTCAAGTTTTCAATGACACGCTCCTGACCGATATACTCGCTCAGGCTGCGGGGGCGCAGGGCATAATCTAATTTGACTGAATCATCAGACTGCCGTTTGCCATCTATCGGACGATCATCATGGGTCATAGCGGTTTCCTGTCCTATTAGAACAGGTGTAGTATAGCGGAGGGCAGGCCGTCGCTGCAATCCGAACTTGAAATTTTGATGTACTATCATTAGCAGAAATGGCTTGGGCTGGGTATCATTCGAAGTAATGTAAAGGCAAGGAGGCGCAAGCATGTCCTTTTTTACTGGTGGACGCCGAAACACCCCACAAGAACCATCCCCGCAGACCACGCCGCCTGCGGCTTCATCTACACCTAGCACCCCTTCGGCTGGCACCCCCCGTCAACCCGTCGGTTTTGAGACGGTCTTGGGGACAAATTCGACCCTGCGCGGCGAACTCCGCAGTCAGGCCAATGTGCGGCTCGATGGCACATTTGAGGGGACGCTTGAAATTGAAGGGAATGTCTTGGTTGGTGAAACTGGCAAGGTCACCGCTGACATCAACGCCCGGAATGTGGTCATTGCCGGGGCGGTACGCGGGAATGTGTCGGGCAACAAAGTCCAGCTACTGAAAACCAGCCGCGTTTGGGGTGACATCCATGCCACCGCCATCACGACGGAGGAAGGCGCGTTTATTGACGGCAAAATCACGATGGTGCGGCATGATGCCTCCATCCAAAGTTTTGAACCCGCCTCACTGCCCGAACCCGGCACACCACCTGAAGTAAAGGACGAAAAGCCGGAAATTCAGGCGGTACAGGAGGTTTCGGAAGTTGACGAGTCACCCACCGAAACTATAGTAGCCAAAGATGAAAAGCCCGCCGACGAGGTGAAAGAGCCGAAAAAGGGCAAAGCCGCCAAGACCGACAAAACAGATAAAGCAGACAAAGCCGATGACGACGATATTGAAGTCGTGGTAGGCGAAACGGTCAAAGAAGATTAGGCCAGCCAGTGATTTTGCAGGTCAACCAAATCTTGATAAACACCATCGGGCTGATAATCGGTTAAATCGCCATCTTCTGAGACGCCACTTAACACCAACGCGCTGGACAACCCGGCGCGTTTTGCTCCCCATATATCCGTTTCGGCCCGATCGCCAATCATCAGGGTCGCGGCGGGGGCAGCCCCCAACACCCCAAGCGCATATTCAAACATCGGCGTTTCGGGCTTGCCCATAATCAAGGGCTTTTGCTTGGTCGCGGTTTGTAATAGGGCCAAAATGCTGCCTGCACCGGGGATATATCCATCGGGTTCGGGCAGAGTCGTATCCGCATTCGTACCGATAAACAGCGCCCCACGTTGAATTTGATAACATGCTGCCTGTAATTTGGCATAGGTCAAGGTGCTGTCTAGGCCCACCACTACAAAGTCGGCCTGCTCATCTTCGACAATTTCCAACCCCGCCCCACGCAGCGCCGCATAAATCCCCTCTTGGCCCACAATATAGGCTTTGGTGGCGGTGGGATAGTGTTCGCGTATGAAACGGGCCGTCACAAGGGGGGAGGTAATAATCTGGTGTGTCTCAACTTTGACACCCAAGCCATTGAGACGTTCAACATACATTTCGGGCGTGCGGGTGCTGTTGTTGGTCGCAAACACATACGGGATGTGCCGCGCATCCAAAAACGTAAAAAAATCGGGCACACCGGGCAAAATTTCGCTGCCCCGCCAGATGACCCCATCCATATCCAAAACGACACCGCGAATTTGCGAAAAGTCAATCACAGGAACACCTTTCCAATCACCACAAAATAACAGATGACGATTATAACGGCCTGATGCCATATGTTATAATCGGGCGGGCATGTCAAAAATTACAGATTGCGAGAAACCTTTTATGAAATTTGACATCACGATCATGCCGGATGATCTAAATACTGTCCCCGAAACCGCCAAAGAGCTAGAGGGCATGGGGTTCGATGGGATTTGGACATCCGAAACTATGTATAACCCTTTTTTTCCGTTGTCACTGGCGGCCTATACCACCAAAACAATTGAACTCGGTACAGCCATCGCCGTCGCCTTTCCACGTAGCCCCATGATTATGGCGCACACGGCATGGGATTTGGCAGCACAAAGCAAAGGCCGTTTCATTTTAGGCTTAGGGACACAGGTCAAGCCGCACATCACCAAACGCTTTAGCACGGTTTGGGACAGCCCCGGCCCCCGCCTGCGTGATTATATTTTGGCGATGCGGGCCATCTGGAACTGCTGGCAGCACAACATCCCCCTAAATTATCGCGGCGAATTTTATCAGCACACCCTGATGACACCCTTCTTTCAACCCCGCGCCATTGAACACCCCGACATCCCGATCTATATCGCAGGGGTCAATTCCTATCTGTGCCAATTGGCGGGTGAATTGTGTCAGGGTTTCCATGTGCATCCCTTCCACACCGCCGACTACCTGCGCGAGATGGTCATTCCCAACGTGGAAATCGGCGCACAGAAAACAGGCCGCAGTCGCAGCGATGTCGCCCTGACCTGTGCCATTTTCGTCGTAACGGGCAAGGATGCGGAAGAAATCGAAGATCAAAAAGCGATGGTGAAAAGCCAAATCGCGTTTTATGCCAGCACGCCGACCTATCGCACCGTCATGGATCATCATGGTTGGGGCGACTTGCACGAAGAACTCAACACGATGTCACGCACAGGCCGCTGGATGGAAATGCACGAAAAAATCAGCGACGACATGCTCGAAAAATTCGCAGTGCTGGCAACCTATGATGAATTGGCCCACAAGGTTAAAGAACGTTATACAGGGCTGTTGGATCGCATCGGGTATTATTTCCCTTATGTTTCCGGCGAACGACAGGAAATGTGGCAAAAATCATTAGAAGGCTTCAACGTTTAATTGTTTGTAGGAGCAGAATAAACAAATTCTGCCATGACTTAGCAACAGAAAGTATGTTACATGACGACGCCATTTGAATATGCACTCGAAAATCAGGATACGTTTCTGCGCGAACTAACCGAATTTTTACGCATTCCGAGTATCAGCGCCCAACCACAGCATAAAGCCGATGTACGCAAGGCCGCCGAATGGGCCGCCGCGCATTGTTTAAGCCTCGGCATGACCCGCGCGGAAATCATGGATACCGAAGGCTATCCGGTGGTTTATGCGGAATGGCTTGGCGCAGGTAGCAATGCTCCCACTGTAATTTTTTATGGACACTACGATGTACAGCCTGCCGAATTGAAGGATGGGTGGCATACCGAACCCTTCCAACCCGTTATTATGGACGGCAAGATTTTTGGACGCGGCACGGCGGACGACAAAGGGCAGGTGTTTATCCACCTCAAAGCCTTTGAATCGTTTATGAAAACGACAGGTACGTTCCCGGTCAACCTCAAAATCCTGTTGGAAGGCGAAGAAGAAGTCGGCTCGATTCACCTACGCCCCTTCATCAAATCCCATGCGGAACTGCTCAAGGCTGATGTGGGGTTGGTATCTGATTCGGGCATGATTGCGCCGGGGATGCCCACCATCGTGTATGGATTGCGCGGCTTGGTTGAACTCGAAATTTATGTCACCGGGCCAGATCATGACCTACACTCAGGGGCGTATGGCGGAACGGTGGATAATCCAAACCACGCCATCAGCCGAATTGTGGCTTCGCTGCATGACGCGCAGGGCCGAATCGCCATCCCCGGCTTTTCGGATGATGTACGGGTGTTGACCCCCGATGAACGTGAGACCATTTCGCATGTGCCGTTTACTGAAGCCATGTGGAAAGCCGAAACGAACGCACCGGCCATCTGGGGCGACCCCGATTTCACCTTGAAGGAACGCACCGGCGCACGCCCCACCATTGAAGTCAATGGCTTATTCGGTGGCTATACCGGCGAGGGCAGTAAGACGATTATCCCATCCAAGGCGACCGCCAAAATCACCTGCCGTCTCGTGCCAAATCAAAATCCACAAAAGGTATTCGAGGCCATCGAACGGCATGTCGCGGCGCATACTCCGCCCTCTGTCCGCAGTGAGGTTTCATTTAAGCGCGGTGAGCCGGGGATTGTGGTTGACCCGCACGACCCCGCCATGCAAGTTGCCGTTGAAGCCTATCAGCATTCCTTTGGCAAAGAAGCAATTTTCAGCCTTGAGGGTGGCTCGATTCCAGCAGTGATGATGCTGCGCGAATCGCTGGGGATTCCGGTGATTTTGATGGGTTTTGGCCTACCGGATGACCGCCTGCACTCCCCCAATGAGAAATTCTCGCTAGAGCAATTCCGTTTGGGCATCCAGACGGCGATTGAGTTCTATCGCCTGCTGCCTGAACACAAAAACTAGGATCAAACTCCGGCAGAGCACATTACAAATTGACTTTTATGAGGGGCGGCTTAACACACCGCCCTTACACTTTTATTCGGCAGGTTGACCGTTAGGCGGAATTGGTATGTCGTCCAAAGCAAATTACGATCTCACCGAGACTTATGAACACCTTATTGAATTATTGGATGCCGAAAAATTCAGCGAGGTAGATCAATTTCTTAAAGAGGAACATCCAGCGGATATTGCCGACTTATTGGAGATGTTGGACGACGACCACCGCCTGAAAGTATTTGAAGGTCTGCATCTAAGTGTGGCCGCCGAAGTCTTGGATGAGACCCGTACTGACACCTTACAAGAATTGGTCGAGGTGCTGTCGGATGACCAGCTAGCCGATTTGCTGGAAGTAATGCCATCCGATGACGCCGCAGAAATTCTATCGGAACTTGATGAAGAACAAGCCGACGCCATTATCGCCTTGATGACCCGCGACGAAGCCACCGAAGTTGAAAAACTGCTGGCCTATGAGGAAGACACCGCCGGACGGTTAATGGCAACAAATATCGTCCGATTAGTCAAGGATTGGACGGTTGCACGGACATTAGAGCATCTCCGCAGTATTGACCTTTCGGTGGAAACCCTCACCTATCTTTATGTCGTGGATATCGAGGATAAACTCGTCGGCATTGTGCCTATCTGGAAACTATTGACCGCTCATCCACACGAAAAATTGGCCCTGCTCATGCAGACTTCGGTAATTACCGTCTCAGTAGACACCGATCAGGAAGAAGTGGCACGGGTGGTCTCCCAATACGACTTTTTTGCCGTACCGGTGGTAGATCATCATGGTAAATTGATGGGGATTGTGACCCACGACGATGTGATTGACGTGATTAACGAGGAATTTACCGAAGACGCCCAACGTTTTGGGGGTTCACAACCATTTGAAGGCTCATACTTCAGCACCCCGATTTGGACAATGGTACGCAAGCGGGTTGGCTGGCTACTGCTGCTTTTTCTGACGGCCCAATTTACCACTTCCATTATGGGTATTTTTCAGGGCGACTTGGAGACCGTCGTTGCCCTTTCTTTCTTCGTCCCGTTGCTGATCGGCACAGGTGGGAATGCCGGATCACAGATGACCGCTACGATGATTCGGGCCGTTGCCATGAATGAAGTGCGCTTTGAAGATACATGGCGGGTGGTCGGGCGCGAATTTTTGACCGGGACATGGCTTGGCTTATTGATGGCTGTCGCAAGTTTTGGCTTATCGGCGGCATGGGGCAACACCTTCAACTTGGCGGTGACCCTCGCATTGGCGTTATTTGTGGTGGTCATCTGGGCCAATCTGATGGGGGTTATGCTGCCCATCACGGCGGCACGGGTGAAAATTGACCCAACCGTTATTTCTGGGCCAGTTATGAGTACGCTGGTTGATGCGACCGGGCTGTTGATCTATTTTATGCTGGCACGGCTTATTTTGTCGGAGATTTGAGTGGCAAGACTTCATAAATCACAAAATCATGGATATGGCGGATGGGCGTAGTCTGCACATTTTTTAGATTCAACAAATAGACCCACATCCGGGCCAAATCTTCATTTGGGGCGACTAGATACCGCGCTCCGCTTTCGGTTTGCAAATGAGCCGCCAGTTCTTCGGGGGTGGAGAAATAGACCAGCCACACCTCGGTATCCCCGCCCAAATACCAACCCAATTCCCAGCCCAGCCAATAATCATAAACAATGCGGCCTGCAAAATCGTGATTGAGCTTATCAGCAAGTTCATCAATCCCCTGCAACTTGAAATCTTGGGGTTCGCGGCTAAGGGGTCGGGCTGTCAAAGCGGGGTGGGTCATTGCCAAAACGATGGCAATCGCGCTGAACCACATCCCCCACCGCCAGCGTGAAACCAAGTCCCCAATTGCCAGCGTCACCAGCAGCAAAATAAAGGGGATAATCGGCAGCACATAGCGCATCCGCACGCTAAACGCCACCAGCCAATAGAGGCCCAAGTACCACACCACAAATAGGGCAATTATCCAGCTAATCCAGCGGGTCGGATGTTGTTTTTTTGCCGTAAACATCAGCCAACCCACCACCATCAGGAAAAGTATGATCCCGATGATTGGGCCGCCAAACGCATCCGCCAGCAATCGCAGCCATGCCCCGGCGCGTGATTCCACTTCATCTGGCCTGACAAATCGCCCCGGATTGTTGTTATAGCTGCCGAGGGTCACAAAACTTTGTTGGGGACGGGCGACATCCCACGCCAGAATAGGCACGAGGGTCAGCAATGCGCCAAATACAAAAGATTTGGTGCGGTGCAAAAGCGTGGAAATGGAAATGGGCGGAGCATTTTCGAGCGACCACACGGGCGAGGAAAAAACACCCATGCCGATGACCATTGGCATCACCCATAGCGCTGTCGGTTTCATGACCCATGCCAAACCCATTAACACACCCGTCCAACCCCATTTTTGATGCGTGGCACATAGCGCCGAAAGCAGCACACAGGCCAGCATCAAGGTGTCCTGAAAAATGGTCGGCGCAAAAGCGATTTCGATGGGGGATAGGAGATAAATCAATAGGCCGAGATGGGCAGTGGGCATGTGCTTGGATAGGCGACGGGTAAGGGCAAAAAATGCAACCGACCCAATGAGGCTGGCAAAAACCGAAGGCAATCGGGCGGCAAATTCGCTCTGGCCCACCCCGGTATGGCTTAACCCCACCAACAGATAGGTCAACGGGGGCTTATCGGTAGTCGCGCCATTCAACAGCCAATCTTGCTGCTGCACCATACGCCGCCCCAATGTCGCAAAGAGGGCCTCATCCGGATGCAGGGGTTCAGTATCTATCAAATACCGAAACCGCAACCCTGCCCCAATCAACAACAGCAGCACGTTTAACCAGAGTGCTGCGTGATGACGGCCCATCATTTGTTGGCAGTCCTAATTGGTAAAGCGATACCGCACCAACGTCCACAGGGCAATGAAAAAATCATACCACTTGATTTTCTTGCCTTCGTTCCATTCGCGCCCGTTATATGAAATCGGCACTTCATAGATGCGAATTTTGCGCTTGAGAACTTTAGCGGTGACTTCGGGTTCAATTTCAAAGCGATTGGAACGTAGCTCGATGTTTTTGATGACATCGGCGCGAAACACCTTATAGCAGGTTTCCATATCGCTGATGATGGAATTGTAGAGCACATTGGTCACCAGCGTTAAGGTGCGGTTGGCAATCATGTTCCAGAAAAACATGGCTTTGCGCGGGCCACCCAAAAAGCGTGAGCCATAGACCACCGTCGCAATCCCTTCGCGGATGGGTTTTAGCAGGGATGGATATTCACGCGGATCGTATTCTTGGTCGGCGTCTTGAATCAAGATGATGTCACCCGTCGCCGCTTTAAACCCAGTACGTACCGCCGCGCCCTTGCCCATATTGTGAGGATGCAGCACAACCCGCACTAACTCATTTTCGAGCGAGGGCAAAAGATCACGAGTCCCGTCGGTTGAGCCATCGTCCACGATGATTATCTCGTCGGCTTCTTCAACGGCCATGACCCGCTGCAACACATCTTGAATGGTCTTGACTTCGTTATAGCAGGGAATAATCACGCTTACCTTGAAATCTTGCGGTTTTTTGTCGTCCATCAAACCCCTCATAAAAATTTTCGAAACCTAAACGCGGTATAATAGCGGGTCTGCATTTATAAAACTATAGGCATTTATCGAAAGTAGTCGTTACAAAAGGAGAGCACCCACTATGCGTCGGATTTATTTCAGTACCTACAGCATCGCCGCATTTGACCCGACCGAACGTGCATGGGGGGTAGCGGTGGCAAGTAAATTTTTGGCGGCGGGGGCGGTTGTTGCATGGGCACAGGCCAATGCAGGCGCTGTCGCCACGCAAGCCCTCGCCAATGTGACCTATGGGCCAGAGGGGTTGGCGATGATGGCAAATGGATTAACCGCCGAACAGACCCTTGAAAAATTACTGGCAGGCGACCCCGACCAAGCCCATCGGCAGATCGGGTTGGTGGATAAAAATGGCGGGGTGGCGGCGCACACAGGTCGTGAATGTAACGGGTGGGCGGGACACAAAATCGGTCAAGGCTATACCTGTCAGGGCAATATTTTGACAGGCGGCAACACCCTCGATGCAATGGCAGAAGCGTTTGAAACGACACAGGGTGAACTGGCTGACCGATTGGTGGCGGCACTATTGGCAGGTGATATGGTAGGCGGGGATAGTCGCGGTAAGCAGGCGGCGGCGGTCTATGTGGTAAAACCGAACGGCGGCTATGGCGGCAATAACGAGTATTATCTCGATTTGCGCGTGGACGATGACCTCGATCCGGTCAACCGTCTAGTTAAGCTGGTCAAGTTGCATCACTTTTTCTTCGGGACACCCAAAGCCGAGGATTTATTACCCATAGACTCAACAATGGCGACAGAAATCCAAACTGTGTTAAAGCGGCTTGGATACTTCAAGGGCAGCATCAATGGGCAGTGGGATGAAACCACCCGTTCAGCATTTTGGGTATTTTGTGGCGTCGAGAATTTAGAGGAACGCTGGTCACCCGATAAACATCCCGAATTGTTAGATCGGGTCGTGCTGGAATTTATCCGCGAACGTTTTGCACATTAAATATTGTAGAGGGTGGGTAAACCCAGTAGTTCAATATCATGAATAACGGAAAATTGAATAATACGATTCGCATTTTTGGCGTGCCGATGGATTTGGGCCAAAATCGGCGCGGGGTAGATATGGGGCCAAGCGCAGTTCGGTATGCCGGATTGCAGCCGCGTCTGGAACGCCTCGGCTATGAAGTGCATGACGGCGGCAATATCGAAGTGGCCCAAGCCGAGCAGATGCACGATATGCTGCCCGTCGAAACTAGTCTAAAAAGCGACGAAAAAGCCTATTTTTTGCCGGAGGTCGCGCATGTGTGCAGCATGGTCTATAACCGCACCGTCGCGTGTGTGGATGCCAACGAACGAGTGATTTTTCTCGGTGGTGACCACAGCATCAGCATTGGCACGGTGTCGGGGGTCGTCCATCACGAAGCCGCCGGGGTGTTATGGATTGACGCACATGGCGACCTCAATACGCCCCATTCATCCCCTTCCGGCAATATTCACGGGATGAGCGTGGCGACCCTGCTGGGAGATGGCCCCCCTGAATTAACCGATATTGGCAAACCCGGCCCCAAATTGCAACCGGAACAAGTTGCCATGATTGGCCTACGCGATCTTGATCCCAAAGAACAAAGCCGATTGCGTAAGGGTGGTCTAGGGGTTTTTACGATGCGCCAAATTGATGAACTCGGCATCGCGTCAGTAATTTATCAGGCCCTCCAACGGTTGCAACAATTCAAATATCTGCATGTCAGCCTTGACCTTGATGGCCTTGACCCGGAAATCGCGCCGGGGGTCGGGACGCCTGTGCCGGGAGGCTTAAGCTATCGGGAGGCCCATTTGTTGATGGAAATCTTGGCGGATACGGGCAAAGTTCGCACGATGGATATTGTCGAAATCAACCCGATTTTGGATGACCGCAACCGTACCGCCAAAATCGCGGTAGAACTCGCCGCTAGCCTATTTGGACAGCGGATTTTGTAGACTTGACGTTTTTGCCTATTTCAAAACGAAATTCCAACTCTACCTATAAATTTTTTAGTGGATTTGCTTACATCTTTTGGGGTTAGTATGATGATAAGCAGTATTGTTTTAGGTACAAGGCAAGAATATTATGGCAGACCAACCCACTATCCTTGTTGTGGAGGATGACGCCGAGCTACGGATGATCTATCGGCAGACCCTCGAGCGTGAACACTACCAAGTAGTTGAAGCCTTCGACGGGGCGGATGCAATCCAAAAAACCGCCGATTTTGTTCCTGACGTCATCATTTTGGATATGATGATGCCGCATATGGGTGGCCCAACTCTCCTGCAATTGATTCGACAAAATCCGATATTGGAAAAAGCGCGGTTGGTGGTCATTACCGCCTATCCAAATTTTCGCGAGGCCGCATTGAAATACAATGTAGACCTGTTTCTGACCAAGCCGGTACGCCCCGTTGAGATTATCAATGCGATTAAAACAGCGTTAGAAAGTGATTAGTTTTCAGGGAGTTTTTGGAAAAACCCGCAAAATAGGGGGTTTTGAGCGAATTTGGACTTGCAAAAACCTGATGGATGCGTAAAATGCATTTATCTGGCGCACAAATCGACCAAACATCTCAATCTAAGGAGTAGATTTCGATGAACAAAACTGAGTTTATCGCTGCTGTAGCCCAAGAGGCAGGCATCCCGAAAAGTGAGGCTCAGAAGGTCGTCAAGGCCGTGCTGGACGTAGTTACCGAAGCACTCAAGAAGGGTGACAAGGTCGTTCTTACGGGTTTTGGCTCGTTTGAAGTGCGTCAAGCCAAGGCACGCACGGGTGTAAACCCACGTACCAAGGAAAAGGTGCAAATTCCTGCCACTAAGCGTCCCGCGTTCTCCGCTGGCGCCGAACTGAAGAAAGCGGTTGCACCCAAGAAGTAACCTACCCATAGCGGAGGTTGCAGAGTTGCCTAGCAGGGGATGCGTCCTCTGGCTAGGCAATTTGCTTTATCGTCCAAAATGTAAGGAATACCCCAACCCCAAAGCCTATGCTAAAAGCAATTTTATTTGATCTGGATGACACCCTAATTGACTGGAGTGGTCGTAGTCAAGAATGGGTAGAGTATGACCGCTATCACCTGCGCCAAGTGTATGATTACATAACAAACGAAATCCACCCCCTTGAAAGTGTCGAAAAATTCTTCGATACGGTCTGGTTATTGACCATGCGGGAATGGAACGATGCCAAGAACACTTTCCGCGCTCCCCATCTGGGGGATGTACTGGTGGAAGCGTGTGTAACCCTCGGTGTGCCGCATGATAATCATAACCTCAAGGCCGACCAGCTCTTGGATGCCTATGATTGGGCACCATTTCCCGGCGTGGTCGTATTCCCAGATGCCCTAGAAGTGCTGCCCTATCTACGTGAAAAAGGCTTGCGACTAGGTTTGGTGACCAACGCCTATCAGCCAATTCGACTGCGTGAGCGTGAACTGGTGGCATTTGGCCTGATGGATTATCTCATTGAGTGCCGCATCTCTGCTGCCGATATTGGCTATTTGAAACCCCACCCCGCCATCTTTGAAGAAGCCCTACGCCAAGTTGGGGCGACCCCCGAAGAAGTCGTTTTTGTGGGCGATTCCACCGAAGCCGATATTGTGGGGGCGCAGCAATCTGGCATAAAAGGGGTATGGCGCACACCCCGTCATCATGTACCCGGTCAAATCAATGGAACGATTGTGCCGGACGCGGAGATCGCCACCCTGCATGACCTGTTCCCCATTTTGGATAATTGGTTTCCCGGCTGGCGCGAGGGTTAATATCCCATGCCTGTCATTAATCGTGTCCCCTATCGCAATCTCGTCCTGACCGGGCATATGGGGGTTGGCAAGACCGCAGTGGGTCGGCTTATCGCCAGCCAACTCAATATCCCATTTTACGATTTGGAAAATGAGATTGAACTGCGTGAAGGCCAATCTGCCGAGAATATTCGGGCTCTGTTCGGTGAATCGCGGTTGCGTACCCTCGAAGCGGAAATTGTCGGTGAATTGGTGGTCATTCGCAGTTCGGTGATTTGCGTGAATGGCCCGACCCTCTTGCAACCTGCCAATCTGGAAAAACTGCGCTCGACAGGGCCTGTCTTGTGTTTAACGGCGGCCCTCAACGAGATTTTGCGGCGGTTGCATGTGGTACAAGGGGCACGTTTTCATAGTCCTGAAACGCGCTCGATTGCGATTAGTCGCCTTAAACGCGAACGGGGGGTACTGGAACTGCCTCTACCCCATCTCGATACGACGGGCCTTTCCGTTGAGATTGTTACCGAACGGGCCATCCAATTTTGGATGGAGCAAGCCGACCTTTAACAAATCGTGTACAATTAGGGCGATGTTCTACTTCCAGAAACTCATAACGATTTTCGGAGAATTTGACGTATGACTGTACTAAGAGTCAGTATCGGGCAATTTGATGTACGCAAAGGCAATCCGCGTGCAAATTGGACCCGTGTACAAGAAATTACGACAGAAGCTAAACGTCAAGGCGGGCAAGTGGTGGTACTGCCTGAATTATGGGACAGCGGCTATGCCCTTGACCAAGCCAAAACCTTTGCCAGCTCACTTAGCGGCGGTCTATTTGCACAGGTCGTGGCCCTCGCTAAACAACATGGCATTTTTATCTTAGGCTCGATGCTGGAAAAACGCGGCTTAGGAGTATCTAATACCACCGCAGTCGTTTCGCCAGTTGCGGGGATTATGGGGGCGTATCGCAAACTCCATTTATTCCCCAATATGGATGAGGACAAGTGGCTGACCCCCGGTGAGGCGACCCTGACCCTCGATCTGCCGTGGGGCAAGAGTGCTTTTGCGATTTGTTTCGATTTACGCTTCCCGGAGCTATTCCGACGCTATGCGGTGGAAGGGGCCAAAGTTGTATTTGTCCCGTGTGAATGGCCTCATCCGCGCCTTGAACATTTCCGCACCCTCGTTCGTGCCCGCGCCATCGAAAATCAAATGTATGTGGTGGCGGTCAATCGTATCGGGGTAGATGATTACGATGAAGTATCCGGCAAATTTGGCGCTCATTTCTGCGGACACTCGATGGTGGTTGACCCTTGGGGTGAAATCGTCGTCGAAGCAGGCGAAGGCGAAGCAGTTTTCTCGGTTGACCTCGACCTAAACAAAGTGGACGCCGTCCGCCAGCAAATCCCCGTCCTCGAAAATCGCCGACCCGAACATTACAACTTCTAGTCAATCAAAAAGGGCGGGTTTTTATTTACCCCGCCCCTTCCAAAATTCACTTTCAATTTGCCCTAGTCCATAATCAGCTTATCATCAATCAACTGCTGACGAACACGTTCACCACGCGGGTCAAAGGCAAAATAGGGGGCGTGCAGATGGAATTCCATATCTTGCATGGCACGTCCGGCCCGATTCTTTTCGATCGTAAAGACCACCCATTCACGGAATTGACGGGCTTGATAGGGGTTAAACGACACCTCATCTTTGGACAGCACATGATATTTGTTATTCATGATGATGGCGATGTCGCATTCATAATCCAGCGCCGAACTCCCACGCAGATGGTAGAGATGCAATCGGTTGGATTTTAGCCCTTCCCGATCAGCCGCCACGATAGCCATCACGGGCACACCGAGTGCCAATGCCATATCTTTCAAGCCCTCGACAATAATCGTGACCTTTTCACCTTCATCCGAGGCCCGTTCGGGATGGATGGCGATTTTTTGTAGGTAGTCAATAAACACGGTCACATTGCCGCCTGTCGCTTGGACAAGGCGCTGTGTCATTTCACGAATGGCCCGCAGCGTTGTGACCACCGGACTGGCTTTGACCAAAATCAGGCGGTCAGCATACCGATTCATCCGCGCCAGCGGCATGGAGGTCTTGGGGTTTTCGCGCAAAATCGTCTGTAGGGACATCGCCTCACCGCGTCCACGCAAAGTAGATTTGGCTTTTTCGGCAATAATCACATCATGTAAATCTTTTAGACGCACCCCATTATTTAAATCCACTTCAGGGGGATTGATGCTTTCGAGGCACATCAACCGATTCATCAAATGGGTTTCGGTATGCTCATAGGACAGATAAAACGCATATTGGTCAGTCCGCATCGCGATATTACGCGCCATTTGCAGCGCGCAGATCGTTTTACCAATGCCCTGTGCACCACCAAGCAACACCAGTTCGGTCTTGCGCAGCCCTCCGCCAATCATGCCATCCAGTGGATCAAAACCCGTAGGCAGCGGCATAAATTCGGAGAGATCCCCACGCACCACCATGTCATTGGCTTCATTCAAAACCTGTGCCAGTGTTCGGGGCATATGGGCGGTATTGCGGCTGGGTGAAGAAGGATTATTGCTACCGGTCTGACTGCTGGGGCGGCTGCGTGTGGCGCGTGGCGAACTTTCCACCGGGGCAGGCGTGCGTGGATCGGCAGGGGTAACGGCTATTCTTGGCTGGACGGGCGGCGTTGCGGCTTCATTTTGTCCAAAAAGCGGTTGAGTGCTATGGTCCTCGCGCGGCGGCTCGTCATCAAAACGTCGTGTTTCCATATAATGGCACGCCTTTGTGTTTCACCAAATAACGATATTATCCCCGATTTTACATTTCTAGGAAACGAAGCGCAATTTAACCCAGTATATTGAAACGAACCCTTAACAAGAGTCAAATATTGTTTGAATAGATAACCCGGCTTAAAATAACCAGAAGGTTTGTTTGGAAAGGGCGTGGGTTGTATACTTGTCAGGATAGACGAACGATACAATCCCCAATAAAGATCTGATAAATCATTATGGCTGAAGCATCGGAAGGAATTGCTAAAATCTCATGGGATGATCCCGTTACGGGGCAGTTACGTGACTACGTCCTCACTGAAGGGGCAACAGTGCAAATAGGACGGAATCCTGATAACGATGTGAGTATCCCAGAACGTCATGTCTCGCGTCACCATGCGGTGATTAGCTATCGGCATGGCCTTTTTCTCATTTCGGATTTGGGCAGCGCAAACGGCGTGTTTGTGAACGACCAAAAAATCACCGATCCTTTTCCATTGGCACACGGTGACGTAATCCGCCTATTTGTACCCACTATGCGCTATTCAGCCGTAGTGACTGCCGAGGAAGAAGAGGCGGCTATCAAGACGGGCACGCTCATCCGACCTCGTTTGGGTGGCGGGCGGCCCATCATTCAGATTACCTCCGGGGCACAAGAGGGACTTGAAATTCCGGTGATTAAAGAAGAAATGACCTTTGGGCGGGCCACCAGTAGCGCCAATTGGGATATTATCTTACAGGATCAGGCGGTTTCGCGTCCCCATGCCCGGCTGCATTTGAACGACAATGTCTGGTATCTGACCGACCTAAACAGTGCCAATGGTACGCTTGTGAATGGTAATCCCATTCAAGATAGCAAAACTTTGCAGGATGGCTCGGTCATTGTGATGGGTGAAACGACGATGCTGTTTCGCCTTATAGATAAGGATTAAGCGCGTGTCGGCCAATCCGCCGTTAGAAAGCATCGTCGGGCAGCACCTGCGGGAACAAAAATGGATATTTGCCGCTGCTGAATCCTGCACGGGTGGGTTATTGCTGCACCGTCTCACCAATGTGTCGGGTAGTTCGGCCTATGTCGCGGGGGGCATCGTTGCCTATTCCAATGCTGCCAAACATTCACTGCTCGGTGTGCAAGAACATACGCTGAATGTTTTTGGGGCGGTCAGTGAACAGGTAGCGGCTGCAATGGCTCGCGGGGTTCGGGCGGCCCTCGGTTCACAGATTGGCATTGGGATTACGGGCATCGCGGGGCCAGATGGAGGCACTGCCGAAAAACCTGTCGGCCTGACGTATATCGGACTGAGCACCCCCGATTTCAGCCTTGTGCGGCGGTTTGTGTGGGGTGGAGATCGGATTGCGAATAAAGAATCGAGCGCCGAAGCAGCCCTGCAAATACTGTTGGATTATTTGGTGTCAGGAAAATAAGCATAAAGGCGCTATAATCTCAACGCGCTTTAATCACAAAAATACTTTTAAGAGGATTCATTGTAATGGCAACTATCGCCAAATCCGGTGCTGTCAAAGGGCCACAAGCGCCCTCAATAGTCACCAAAATTATCAACAGTCTCCGCGATTTGTCCAATACGCTGATGATTCCGGCGCTGGCAATCTTGACCGCCATTTTGGTCGGCTCAGTCATGATTTTGCTGGCGGGCCGTGATCCCATTGCCGCCTATACTGGATTGGTCGAAGGGGCATGGTTGGAACCACGCGGCCTAGTCCAAAGCCTGCTCAAAACCTCACCCTTAATTCTATCTGGTCTTGCGGTTGGGTTCGCTTTTAAAGGTGGGTTGTTTAACATCGGCGCACAGGGCCAATTGATTATGGGATCAGTCGCGGCGGCATGGGCAGGTTATGCGTTTAGTGGGCTACCAAGCTGGCTGCATATCATTCTGGCAATGGGGGCAGCCGCCATTGCTGGGGCGTTGTGGGGCGCGATTCCGGGCGCTCTGAAAGCCTATTCCGGCGCACATGAAGTCATCACGACCATCATGTTTAACTTTATCGCCAGCCGTATCGCTGAATGGATGATTTCATTGGGCAGTGCCGATGGCAAAATCCCTGCTGGCCCATTAGCAGACCCCAACAGTGGCGCAATTTCCCGAACGAAGCCTGTACTGGAATCGGCCCGTCTGCCTGTTGTATTTGAAGTGCCGCCGCCATCGGTGCCAAATTTAAATATCGGCCTCTTTATTGCCGCCGCCGCCGCCATCCTAATTATGCTGCTGGTCAATCGCACCACCTTTGGCTTTGAACTCCGCATGGTCGGCCTGAATCCTTCTGCTGCACAGTATGCCGGGGTGAACGTCAAGCGGATGACGATTTCGACTATGGCGATCGCAGGTAGCTTGGCAGGGCTAGCCGGGGCGGTTCAGACCTTGGGCATCAATGGGTATTATGAAGCCAATCAAAGTCTCGGTCTAGGATTCGACAGCATCACCGTGTCGCTGCTGGCATCGAATAACCCGATTGGGATTATGTTCTCGGCCTTTATGTTCGGCTCAATGGATCAGGGCACAACCCGTATGCAGCGTAGTGGTGTCGCCCCAGAACTCATTTTGGTGATCCAAGCCCTTATTTTGATGTTTATTGCCGCGCCACAAATTATCCGTTGGTTATACCGCGTGCGGGTCAGTGGCAAAGGCGGACAAAAATTGAGTACCGGTTGGGGCCAGCGTTAAAAGGGACTTATTCAAGGAAACATTTATGGATATTTTAGGTATTACCATCACAACAGGGGCGGTCATCGCCACCTTAAACGCGACGATTCGGCAAGCCATCCCGATTACGCTTGGCTCACAAAGCGGCCTTCTCAGTGAACGCTCCAGCATCGTCAACATCGGCATCGAAGGCATGATGTTGATGGCGGCTTTTTCGGGCTACATGATGAATTCGTATCTCAGTGGGTCAGATATTTCGACCTTTGCTGATGATAATATGCGGTTGGGTGTTTGTGTTTTGGTTGGTGTTTTAACGGGCGGATTGATGGGCCTGTTTCATGCCCTGTTGTGCATCCGCTATAAAGTTGACCACATTATCAGCGGGACGGTGGTCAATATTCTGGCGGCAGGCGTCACAGGCTATTTTTATAATGCCCAGACCGAAACCAAAGGCAAAATTCCCCCGCTGATTTCCAATCCGTGGGAAAAAGGCGATTTTCTCTACAATGTCGGCGCGGTGCTGTTTGATAAAGACATCATCACCTATTTGACCTTTGTGATTGTTGGCATCATCGCGTTTGCCTTGTTCCGCACGGTCTGGGGATTGCGTACCCGTTCGATTGGTGAAAATCCCCGCGCCGCCGACACGCTTGGCATCAATGTCTATCGTCTGCAATATACCAATTTGTTTTTCAGTGGTGCATTGGCAGGGCTGGCAGGGGCGTATCTGACACTGGCAGATGTCGGTGTTTTTGAACGTGGCATGACGGCGGGTAAGGGTTTTATCGCGCTGGCGGTCATGATTTTTGGCAAATGGCATCCGGTAGGGGCATTGATGGGGGCGTTGCTATTCGGATTTTTGACGGCCCTACAAAGCCAATTGCAATTTTTTGGCATCGTTGTGCCGCATCAATTAGTGGCCCTAATCCCCTACGCCGTCACGGTGATTGTGTTGGCAGGTTTTGTGGGTCGGGCGCGTCCCCCAGCCCATGTTGGTCAGGCCTACGAAGTGGAATAAAATTATTCTGCTTTTTCCTCTTGATCTCGCAGCGGATGCCACTCACATTCAGGTCGCATCCGCCTTTTTCCCATTGTTGAATAAACTTCTGTGCCTTTGGGGTCAAATTTCTCAATAAAAGTGTGGTAGATTTCCAAAACCGATTCAAAGCGCCATGTCACCATCTCCCCATACGGATTCAAATAAATATGACCATAGGCTAGAAATTCTGGCATGGCACGTTTTTTAGCATCTTCAAAATCATAGGCTTTAACTAAGACAGTGCGATCTTCAAAAGATTGCATTCCATCCGTTTGGCCTTCTACCTGAATCACAAAACGAGCTTTTACCGCATACCATTCAAGACACTTACGTTTACGCTGTTTGACAGGCTTGAGGCCCTCAATTTCACGAATCATGACCAACGTAATGCCATCTATACTAAGCAGTTTTGGAAGTTCGGAGGCAGCTAACTCACAACTAAAAAAGTTATAGCTTCGGCGTTTCAGTTGTTTAGTATTTCGGAGAGCCACTTCCGCCTGAATTTGCTCGAATTTTTCTTTGAACCACGCATCTAATAAACGTCTTCGTTCGGTGGGCGGATAGGGAAACCACTGCTCTACTGATGAAGGATATGTTGATACATAAGCAACCAAATTTCGCTGTCCAAGTTTTTCGACATCTTCAGCAAAACGCATTCTTGAAAACCCATAATCCCCTAGCCTGATGATTAATGGCGCATGATGAGTCATAAAAGTCATCCCTCCCAGAAAACAAAAAAATCCGGCTAAAAACCGGATTAATTTATTTCAGTGCCGAAACTGGGAGTCGAACCCAGACTCCCGTAAGGGAACTACGCCCTGAACGTAGCGCGTCTGCCAATTCCGCCATTTCGGCTATTGAATTAAAAGAATCTTATCACCTAATCCGCCCCTCGGTCAAGGGCATCTTTCAATTCGGCGGCATCATCGGGAATCAGATCATGTTTTTTGAGCCAACGGGCAAGCTCAGATTCGCCTGCTTCGGTAATCATCGAACCCCGGTCAATCCCGCGAGGGCTGTGACCGCGTGGCAGATGCGCCGGGGGTTCAAATGGAACAACCTCTCCCATTTCGGCGACCACCAACGTCGGCACCGACAAAAATCCCGTCCATTCAATGACCCGTCCACGCGCTGCAAGGTCGGCATCAATATCAATTTCACGATAGGGCACGCCGAGTTCATCCAAGACATGCCGTGCAATGCCAACATAGGGGCAAAAATTCCGCCGCACATACATCACCAAGTGTCGCATACCAACCTCGATTTTTTAGGGAATTATGGTGGCGGGTGGCGGCGTAGGAGGAACAGTACCCGCACGATTTTCCGGTTCTAGGAAACACATCAACCCTTGAAAAACACCCTCCGCCAACAAATCGCGCTGATTGGTGACCATCTGCCGATCCATATACATGAACCCAAGTTCGATAATCACTGCTGGCGTATCAACCGACACCTCACGGAAATTGTGATAGGAGGTCATATCAAGCGTTACACCAGAATGGCGCGGTAAGCCGGTCGTTCGTCCATATTCATCTATGATGCAGTTAACAAAGGCCTCATCAATACCACGCAAGATACGCGATTCTGGCCCAACCGCATTATAGCCGGATGCTTCCAACCCATAATTGCGACAGTCGTTGGTGTGAATCGAAAGCAGGGCCGCTCCTCGATAGTCATGCAGGCGCGGATCAAATTCTTGCAGTAGGTCTACTTCATAGCCCCTTGCCAATAATTTACTGACAACCAGCTTAGCAACTTCGGTGTTGATGTCCAATTCACGCAGTTCGGCTACCCCGTCGTTGTTTTCATCACACACCGCGCCGGGGTCTTCCACAAAACTGGGGTCTTGAGGCGGGCCACTGTGCCCTGCGATAATGCCGACCCGAATGACACTTTCTTGGGTGGGTAGAGGCGTTGCCATAGTCAGGGGTGAACCCGCCTGTTGCGTAGTATTGACGACCCGCATCCTCTCGCGAAATTCCGGTGATAGGAAATCATCGGGTGTCCAATAGGAGAAAATCGTCGCCATCAGTAGGGCCGCCACCGAAGTCATAGCAAAAATACGGGTGGTCTGCCACAGCACCCGCGTCATGCTTTCACGCGGTTCGTGTTCTTTCTGATAGCGTTTTTGCGCGACTTTTTGGGCACGGCGTACACGGCGAATTTCCTCGGCAGAAGGCGGTACACGCACATCCGGCGCACCCATTGGCACACGGCGGCGTGGACGCGGCAGATCATCTTCCATTACCAATTCAGGTTCTTCGATCGGTGGCGGCGTTGAATTAGGACGGCCCCCGGACGGATTTAAGGGCCGATTTAATGGGGCGGACTGATTCAGCCAATCAATACCATCGGGGTCGTGGCTTGGCGGGAGTGGGGATGATGGAGTATCAGACATGAATCAGGTATCCCAGTAAAAATAAACAGGCGGCATCGCTACCGCCCCATTGACTAACTATTGGTTTCAACAATCTCGCCTTCAGTCACCGACTCAGGTTTATCTTCTTCAAGGGTCACAACCTTAAACGATTCGGCATAGGCCATTTCTTTGCCCTCACCGCGTTCCGATGACCAATCGCGTACCCACTTGCCAATATCTTCCAATTTGCCGCGCCCTTGACGGATCATCTCGTCCATCTGGCTCTTGTGGGCAAACAGCGCTTCGATCTTCAGATCAATCGTCTCGCTGATGTTGACATAGGTATCGGCTTCACGCCATGTTGAGACATACACCTTTTTGACCTTATGCGCCGACAACCCCTCAGCTTCCAATTCCTGAAAAATATGGGGTTGACCTGCCGCCGGAAACACCGCATCCACCGCTGCCGCTGCTGCCGCACGATGGTCGGGGTGATTGATATAGGTGTTGGAGACAAAAAACGCCGTGGGGTCTTGGCAAACCACGACATCAGGTTTGTAGCGGCGGATTTCGCGCACCAAGCGTTTGCGCAGATCGAGCGTATTGACCAACATGCCATCGGGTTCGCGCAGAAATACAACTTCCTCGACCCCCACTTTGGCGGCGGCGGCTTTTTGCTCAACTTCACGGATGTCGCGGGCCTGTTCGCGGGTCAGGGTCAAATCGGCAATCCCGACATCCCCACTGGTAACCAAAACATAACAGATTTTCGCCCCGGCTTTGGCCCAACGCGCCATTGTTCCCGCGCATGAGAACTCAATATCATCGGGGTGGGCCATAATGACCATAACTCGTTTTGGAACATAAAAACCGTTTGACTGCATGGATGGCTGACTTTCTTTAGACTAGACTAAATGTTCGATGCAATGCTTCAAGAATAGCAAGCGCCCTCGGCTTCAGTCAATGGAATGAGTTTGGGTTTTCCGGCCTCATCTTGACTGAGGCGTGCTGCCATTAGGGTGACATCATGCGGGAAAATTATAATCCCGTTGGTTTCCCATGCCCACTCCTGCCATTTGCGTTTGGTCTCCAGTGTCACCAGCGGCTCTACATCATAGGCGGTCATCCAGCCCAATTTTTCAAAATGCACCGCGTAGGTGGCAAGATCACAGGCAAACAATAAATGATCGCCGCCACTGTCAATCACCACGCTCATATGACCGGGGGTATGGCCCGGTGTCACCACGCCCCAAATCCCCGGCAAAATCTCAGTGTCCTCGTCCAATAACCGCATCTGCCCATTTTGGATTAATGGCTCAAAATTGGCGGCGATATAGGTGGCGGACGTGCGTTCGTTGGGGTGCATGGCATCCTCATATTCACGGCGCTGAACCACATGTT
The DNA here is from genome assembly GCA_041753455.1 of Anaerolineae bacterium. GTDB lineage: Bacteria > Chloroflexota > Anaerolineae > Aggregatilineales > J027 > CFX10. Next base: position 253,821 of record JBGSUK010000018.1, read on the forward strand.
CGGCATTCGGGAAGGTCGGGAGCATTTGCCCCCCTTCGCCCAAAATCGTATTACCCGCTGCATGGTCGGCATGAAGATGGGTGTTAATCACAAGGTCAATATCTTCCGGCTTTAAGCCCAGCCGCGCCAGCCCTTCAATCAATGTGCCGTTGGGATGGGTTAGCTGCCACTGCGCCACCATCTTAGGGGTCAATTTGCTGCCTAATCCGACATCCACCAGAATATTTTTGCCGTGCGCTTGGATCAACAAATTGTTCAGGCACATCGGCAGCATATGGTTGGCATCGGGGGTCTGAAAGCGACTCCATAAAACACGCGGGACAAGCCCAAATGGCCCACCACAATCTACTTTCACTTCGCCGTCACTGAATACATGGACGGTAAAAGTATCATGATCTAGTTTGAACATGCCCAATCCTTGCGGGGAATTTTGAATGATTCATCAGTAGTGGGAATTATAACACCTGACGATTAAATGCCGTTCTAAATTCGGCTTCGAGGGTCGTCTTATCGTCGGGTGACAAAAATGCCCCCTGCACGGCATTTAGAATACAATGCTGAAGGTATTCAATAGGGAAGCCTAGCCCTTGCACCGCTAACGCATATTCATCCGTCAGAGTGGTATTGTTCACCGTCGGGTCGTCCGTGTTAAGGGTGATATTGAGGCCCAAAGCGTGTAGGCCAAGCAGCGGATGTTGGTCAACTGACACCGCTACCCCGGTCTGCAAATTTGACGTTGGGCAGACTTCCAAGCAGACCCCGAAATCATGCGCCAATTGTAAGGCAATCGGGTTTTCGATGGCACGTACTCCATGCCCAATACGGCGGGCGTGAAGGTGTTCAATCGCATAAATCACATTTTCCGCCCCAGCCCATTCCCCGGCATGGATGGTTACACCTAACCCCGCTTGATGAGCCGCCAGAAATATTTCGGTAAATGGGTCGGCGGGATGGCCGGCTTCATTGCCACACAAATCCACCGCCGCGACGCCGCGCCCCAAGAAATCAACAGCAAGGCGCATCATCTGTTCACCTAGGACCACACTTTCATGGCGGTTCATGGCAACAATCAAGCCCACACGAATGCCAAGTCTGGTCGCCGTATCGTGAACCGCCTCATTGACCCATGCCACCACATCACGCAGTGGAAAGTCCATACATTTCGCCAACGCAAGAGGAGTAAAACGCAGTTCCATATACTGGATATTGTCGGCGGCGGCGTCTTCAACCACTTCACGGGCCACCCGTCGAATCACGTCCTCTGCTACAAAAAACTGCCGTAGGATGCTAAATTTGCTCAGAAATTGCTGATGCGTCGGTGGGTCGGCGCGGGTAACTTGGACATAGGGCCGCAGTCCATCTACCTCATAGGCCGGCAGGGGAATATCATATTGTTTGGCTACCTCGACCAATGTATCCAGTCGAATAGACCCCTCTAAATGGCGGTGGAGTTCAATTTTTGGCAACGCCTTTAATGCCCGCCATAGATCGGAATCACGCTGGATGGCATCGGTCACTTCAAACGCCACTGACTTTGTCTACCCTTCTCGAAGCGGCAAAGTAAACCAGAATTTGCTACCTTTGCCTACTTCGCTTTCGACTTCGATTTTGCCATCGTGCGCCTCTACAATTTGTTTCACAATCGAGAGGCCAATGCCGACACCACTTTCTAAGGGTGTACCCGCCGGAGTATCTACCTGAAAAAATCGCTTGAATACATAGTTTAGTTTATCGCTGGGAATCCCGATACCTTCATCTTGAACGACCACCCGTCCATACAGTTGATCTTCGGTGGGTTCACAATAAATGCGGATATGCCCACCTGTACCGGAAAACTTGACGGCATTACCCACCAAATTCTCCAAGACACGATCAATTTTATCTATATCAACTCGTGTTATCAGGGGTACTTGTGGGGGGGGCGAGTCAAAAATAAGGCCGCTTTCAGCATACGACATCCGTGCCTGATTAATGTGCTGTTGCACAATATCACACAAATCGGCCTCGACAAATTCTAAGGTATCGGGCCGAATATCTTTCATCTTCAAAATTTCATTAATCAGCCGCAGCATCGCATTCGATTTGCGGTCAACCACTTCAAGAGCATTGGACTGTTCCTCGGTCAGCGGGCCAAGCATCTGTTCGCGCATGAGTTCGATATAGCCTTTGACAAACGTCATCGGGGCACGCAAATCGTGGCTGATATTGTGTACCAATTCTTCCCGAAATTCATTGAGCGATTGTAAGCGACGATAGGCATCTTCCAACTCAACCGCCCGCTGACGGGTCACTTGTAAAAGACGGGCATTTTCAATTGCGGCGGCTACCTGTGCTGCCACAATATTCATTACGCGCTCATGGTCGGCAGTAAAAGCATGGGGCTTGTCGCTATCAATGGACAGCACACCAATGACCTGATCGTTGAAGTTCAGCGGCACCGCCAACATGGAACGCAACGTCGGTTCCATATAGACAAAATCGGCAATCGCATGCGTATCTTGAATATAGATGGTTTGACCTGTTTCAACGACTTTACCAGACACCCCATCGCCAATTTTCCAGCGGGCCAGTGGGATATATTGCGGCGCGATACCGGACGACGCCTTGAGAATCACCTCGTCGCCCTCGACCAACAACAGCGCACTCGCCTGACATTGGAAAATCATGCGGAGGCTGTTGACTACCGTTTGACTAATGGACTCGGTGCTGCCGGTACTGGTGACAGTCCGGGCCAATTCATGGAGCGCCGATACTTCAGCCAAGCGCCGCTGGGCATTTTCATACAGTTGGGCATTACGAATGGCAATCGCCAACGGGCTGGCGACAGATTGCAGCACCGCAATATCTTGTTCATCAAAACGATTTGGGATGTAGCTCTGTACCGAAATTACCCCAACAAATTCTTCTTGTGCCATTAACGGCAAAATGATAAGGCTGCGCGTATCCCCGCCATATGCAATGGGCGAAGTCGGATACAGGTCTTGATTATCATCATGGATAATCAGGGGCTTGCGGTTGTGATAGACCCATCCCACTAAGCCAGTTTCTTCCTCAATTGGCGTCACAAGATCATCAATCCGCTGCCCATCATCATAGGCTTGAGTCAGCCAAAATTGGCGTGTTTCGGGATTGAAGACACCGATATAAAAACTGCGGGTATCCATAACCCGGCTGAGTTTTTGATAGGCGACTTCCAATACGCCCTGCAAATCCAAACGACTGACCGCGACGCCCAAATCATTGAGAGTTTCAAGGATCTGGGCACGCGATTGGGCCTCCTCGTACAGCCGCGTATTATGAATGGCAACGGCGGCTTCTTCGGCAAAACTCATGGCGAGGTTCGCATCATTTTGGCTGAATGAATGGGGTGTTGGTGAATAGAGATGCAGCATCCCCAAAAATGTTTCACGGAACACCAATGGCACACCCAACCAGCTTGCAATAGTGGGTTCTGCCCCCAGCACGTGCCAGCGCGGGTCATTTTGGCAGTCATCAATAATCAGGGGGCGACGAGTTTCGCGCAGAATTCGGGTAGTATCTGCCTTCATAACTTCCGCTGACGGATAACCTGAACGAATACCCTTCCACTGATAATAACCCCGTTCACTGACCAGATGTAAATCATCGTTGACTTCGACCACAATGACCGCACCCTCCGAAGGGATAAAATAGGTCACTTGATCCAAGATAAGGTCTAATATTTCCCGAATATCGAGGGTCGTAATGGCTGAAATGACTTTTTGGAGGGCGATAGTTTGGGCACGCTCAAAATTGCTGGTTTCGCTTTCCACCTGCACCAATAGTTCGCGCTGATTTGCGAGTGGTGTCAATTTGAGGCGCACCCGCAGCGATTTACCCGAACGTTCAATTAACACCGTCTGAAAATAATAGGCGCGATGGGCCTCGGTGGAGATGTGTTGGAGGAGATTAGACCATTCGTGGCGGCTAAGTTCTTGTTTTTCCGGCGGCATCAAATCAAAGAGGGATTTACCGACGACTTCCGGGGCTTGAATCCCTAACAAGTGATCTATATCTTCGGTGGCAAAGCCGATGCGACCGCTGACATCTACAATCAGCACTACATCAGTAGAAGTGGGTTTGACACCATTAGACATAAATCTTGAAGCCGTCATTGCGTTACCAATAAAAACCTAAGTTCGACAAGCGATTTTTTTGCAAAGGCCTTATGCCGGGGAGTCACCTTCACCCGCATATACCAGCCATCCCCAATAGCGCCATGCCACCCACAAGGCAAGCAATAGCCCGATCATCAATGGAAATGCATAAGCATAGGCAGCGATTTCCTGCCCACTTGAATTTTCAAAATCTTGCTGGGAAAACTCGATGCTGAGCAGGCGTACCACCGAACTGCAAAACGTCAATCCTGCCGCGACATAAAACCAGCGGTAGAGCGGGGCCGTCTTGACAACCGCGCCCAACCGCCGACTTAATTCGGCAAAAATGACCAACATAATGGTGATGGCAATTGGGGCAAGGGAACTTAGAAGCGTGAGGACTTTCATCGGTTTATGGTCGTCCACTGGTCATGCGATGATACAGATGATAACACAACCCCAATAAGACCGCCCCTCCCACAAACAGGAGTAGATCACCCAGCCAATCACCGCCCCATCTATCGAGATTCGAATAGCGGGCCGTCGCTGCTCCAAACACAACGGGTGGCATGGCAAAAAAGCGGTAATAGGTCTTTTCACCCGAATTAATCTCATAAAATCGGGCAATCAAGGCAAGGATGTAAATAACACCCGCCCCGGCAAACCACCCGATAAATAAAATTACTTGGTTTAGATTTACGCTCAACGTTCTACCCACTATTTCTCTAGCGGACGATGTTTGGATGCAAAAAACGCCTTTTGAAACGCATCCCGCATGGTCATTACGGGGCTTCCGCTCATCACGCCTTGCGCTCCCTCGAACGGCTCTTGCACAACAATGCCAGATGCCCCAATCCGATACTGCCGAATGTCACGGGCATGGTTGCTGCCACGCTGCTTGAGTACCAATAAGGCTTTGGCAAGGGCACTGTCAATTTCTACGTAGCGCAGCATGATGTAGCTGTCGGCAATGAACGCGAGGTCTTCTTCGTCTTCGGGTGTCTCACCCAACAGCGCCGGATTTTCGCGGGTCAGGACGGCGGTTAGCCCCAAACGCTTCAGGGCATTGATAAATTGATATACCAATGTACGCAGAGCCACCGGGTCACTACTAATACGTTCAAAATGGCTGATGCTGTCAATCAACACCCGTCGAGCGCCAATTTGTGAGGCATGGGCCTCTAAAATCCCACCAAGCCGTTGCAAGTCGCTCAGCGTCACTTCGGGGCTGGTCATCACCACCCGCAAGCGATTTTCCTTTTCATAATGCTGAAAATCCCAACCAAACGCAAGCGCATCTCGATAATATTGATAGGGAAATTCCTCGAAGGTCAAAATCAAGCCCGCTTCATCATCTGTTGTAATGCCATGATGAATAAACTGCATTCCAAGGGTGGTTTTTCCGGTGCCGGGAGCGCCCTCAATCAAATTCGCGGTGCGAGGCAAAAAACCGCCCTGCAACATATCATCCAAACCACTGATGCCAGTTGCCAAGCGGGGTAAATTTGGGGTAATGGGTGCCATCAATGCAACCCTTTAATGACATGGTAGATAGCTTTGAGGCGAAATTGACGATCTTCACAAGCCTCAATAAACCGTGCAATGCGTTGACGCATGTCGTTATCAGGGGTCAGGGTATAAATGCGCATCCCTTGAAGTTCTTCTTCATGTAAAACGCCAGAAGTCGCCAGCGCTTTAAGTTCTGGCCCAACAATGCGGGGGTCGCGCCCAATATACTGCGCAATTTGATTGGGCAAATCAGTGGTATGCGGATTGCGGTGGAAAAACTGAACCAAATCCCATTTGATAAATGTATTGACCCGTAACTGGATAAACTCCAATAATTCGGGGTCTATATCATCCATCAAGTGGCCCGTCAGTTCCTCTTGATTACTCCCCATCACCACCTAATCCTATTTTCCACATTAAGTCTGCTATTACGTTTTAGAATGAGTTAATTATAGCCGCTTTTTGGTGGTCGCCTATAGATTAGGGAGTTTGAAAAATGCAACCATTTCCATATGTTAGAAATGGGGGGGAGAGTCGTGAATGGCGCGGTTGGCAAAGTAAACGTAAGGGAGGATTTGCAAACCCTCCCCTACAAAAAACACCCTACCATTTGACCTATAGCATCGCTTCGTGAATACCCTCGCAAAATCAGCGGCGGCGGCTGGGTGGGGCTTGTTTGACTTGATTTCGCGCCACAGGCTGCCGATCTTGCTGGTCAGATTCATAGTGGCAGTGTTTATATTTCTTGCCGCTACCACACCAACAGGGATCATTCCGACCCGGTCTATTTGCAATCCGCGCTGGTTCGGGTGCTGCCGTCGGGGCATTTGTCCTAACCGTAGCCGCATCAGCCATCGGCTGCCCCCCTTCCCGAACATTCGAGACCTTTTGTTCCTGACGACGCGACATCTCCACACGGAAGATATTGCGGACAAGGGTAGATTGGATTTCCACCTGCAAATCTTGCCACATGCGGAAGCCTTCAATCTTATATTCGACCAGTGGGTCACGCTGACGAATAGCCTGCAAGCCAATCCCTTCGCGCAGCACGTCTAGGTCGGTCAGGTGACGAACCCAGAGCGAATCCATCGCCTGCAAAATAACCTGACGCTCGATCTGTGCCATGTTTTCTGGCCCGCCGAGTTCTTCAGTCTTGTTGTCATATGCTTGCAAAGCGCCTTTGAGCAGCAGAACTTCAATGTCTTCTGCGCTGTTCTGAGCTTCAAGCACTTCCGGGGTGATCTCTGGCGGAACAGGGTAAATCGTCAGGGCTTGACGATACACCTCATCCAAGTCCCATTCATCACGCTCGCCAACAAGGTACGTCTTGCAAAATTCAGCGATTTCAGTGGCGACCATCTGGTGAATCTTCTCGCGCAGGGCAGCCGGGTCAGCCGTCAAAATTTCGTCGCGCTGCTTATACATGGCCTGACGCTGTTTGTTGACCACATCGTCATATTCCAAGACGCGCTTGCGGATATCGAAATAGTAGGCCTCGACACGCTCTTGGGCCTGCTCGATGGATTTGCTAATCCAACTATGCTGAATCGGTTGATCTTCGGGAATATCGGCCCACTGCATAAAGCCGCGCACCCGTTCAGCCCCGAAGCGTTTCATCAAATTATCTTCTAGGCTGAGATAGAAACAGCTTTCGCCGGGGTCACCTTGACGACCACCGCGTCCACGCAACTGATTATCAATACGACGGGCATCATGGCGTTCTGTACCCAACACATATAGCCCACCGGCGTTCAAGACGATTTCACGGCCAGCCGCAGCTTGCTGTTTAGCTTTTTCGATGGCCGCTTCCCAAACTTCTGGCTCAAGCTGAGTCAGGTCAAGCCCTTGATTTTGCAAATCGGCACGGGCCATTCCTTCTGGATTACCGCCGAGCAAAATGTCGACACCACGACCCGCCATATTCGTCGCAATTGTGACCGCACGCGGACGACCCGCTTGGGCAATGATATTGGCTTCACGGAAGTGTTGCTTGGCATTCAAGACGGTATGTTCAATACCCGCCTTTTTCAGCAGCTTACTAAGATGTTCGCTCGTTTCAATCGCCACTGTACCGACCAAAATCGGCTGACCGCGCTCCTGCCGTTCCCGAATATCTTCCACTACCGCATTAAACTTGGCAGCCTCGGTCATGTAAATCACGTCTTGATTATCTTGGCGAACCACCGGGCGATGGGTTGGAATTGCCGCTACATCCAAATTGTAAATCTGGCGGAATTCTGCCAATGATGTCATGGCGGTACCGGTCATCCCGGCTAGTTTCTGATACATACGGAAATAATTCTGGAAGGTGATCGTACCGAGGGTGACGTTTTCACGTTGGACTTCAACATTTTCCTTCGCTTCAATGGCCTGATGCAGCCCTTCAGAAAAGCGCCGTCCGTGCATCAAACGCCCCGTAAATTCGTCTACGATGACAACCTGACCGCTTTCATCCACAATATAATCACGGTCAATTTCATAAGCGACATTAGCGCGGAGGGCGTTGTCGAGATAGGGAATCACATCGGCATTATCGGGGCTGTAAAGATTATCGCCCACCATGCGGCCCGACACTTTATAGGCCTTCTCAACCTTTTCTACCCCCTGCTCGGTCAGATAAACGCCTTTAGTCCGTTGATCCAACACATAATCCCCATCCGGCTCTTCATTTTCGACTGAGGCATCTGAGGAGCGAATCAGTGGTTTCACAATCTTGGCAAACAGTTGATAGAGATCGGACGGGGCAGAGGCTGTACCGGAAATAATCAAGGGGGTACGTGCCTCGTCAATCAAAATATTGTCTACTTCGTCCACGATGCCAAAATAATGACCACGCTGCACTTTTTCGCGCAGATCACGCACCATGTTATCGCGCAGATAATCGAAGCCAAATTCGTTATTGGTGCCATACGTAATATCCGCAGCATAGGCTTCCTTGCGTGTCACCGGGCGTAGATGTTCATATCGCTCATCATTGCTATGAAAATCCGGGTCATAGAGGAACGAGCCACGCTGTTGGGCACTGCTTTGAATCACTGCCGCCGAAACATCAAGGAAATGATAAATCCGGCCCATCTGCTGCAACCCCACTTTGGAGAGGTAGTCATTGGGCGTGACGAGGTGTGAACCACGTCCGGCTAGGGAATTGAGATAGAGTGGCAGGGTAGCAACCAGCGTTTTTCCTTCACCCGTTCGCATTTCGGCGATATTGCCTTCATGCAGCACCATACCGCCGAGGAGTTGTACATCGAAATGGCGCAGACCAATTTCGCGACGGCTGGCTTCGCGTACCAATGCAAATGCCTCGACCAACAAATCATCTAGCGGTGTGCCGCTTTGATGTCTTTCCCGCAAATTACGTGATCTTTGACGCAATTGATCACGGGTTTCCTCGCGTAATTGAGGCTCAAGCGCGTTGATCTCTTCGACTTTTTGCCGATAGTTCTTGAGTTTTCGCTCATTTGGATCACCGACGATTGACTGAAGTAATTTCTTTACCATAGGTTTCCCGTGCTCTCTATGTTTTCGCTTAGGGCAGTTGTACGCCTGTTGGATAAATACAGTGGGTGACGACAAAAAGCGCACTAGAAAATTATAACATACGCCCTTTACCCACAAGACTTGAATCGTATTAGAAATTTTGGGCTGGCATGGTAAACAAAAACACCGCCGATTCTGTTCAGCGGTGCTATCGAAGCAAATGGATTGTCAAAATCCCTTATTGGCGGGCTTCCCATTCACGAATCACTGACTGGATAAATTCACGAACATCCACATCGACCACTTCATCCACATGCAAATAGGTATGTCCATCGGCCTCAATCCGAATCGTGTTATCGGGATTGGCGCGAACGTGGATGCTGCGGTGTTGGAAAATCGGATTTTGCGTCAGCCGATATTGCAAAAGTTCCTCAATTTGTCCGGCAATCGTGTTATTAGCAGGCGTGGATTGATCCAAACCTGTTGCCACTAATGGGGGTTCCATATTGGCATAATCTTGGCTGCGTGGGCCAGTCGGCGCGGGCAGTTTACTCGGGGCTTTAGGTGCGGCGGCCCATGCCCCCTGTTCTGAAACCACCGAGGCTGATGAATCGAAATTGGGAACGGGCAACCCAACCGCCTGTGCACCGACCCGTGCCATCTGGGTCAAGTCGCGTACAAGGCTGATAAAACGCTTGGCTAGGCCGCGATCTTGCATCTCCCCCACCGTCTGAAACACCTTGCCACTCATCTGGATAATGAGTGAGCCATCACTGACATCACGCCACACGCGCATGACTTCCACCGCATCCGCCGGAATTTCGTTACTGCCAGCGATATAGATGGTCGTGGTGCTACGGCGCGGGTCGTTGCCGATAAATTCGTTACCAGAAGATTGATTGGTCATCTTAATTTCCTCAAATTCACCATCGTGGGTATCCGGTGCAGCAAATGAACTGGTGGGTTTGGGGGTGGCAGGCGGTGGCGTGTGTTGAATTTGATCCACCAATGCCACAAAATTATCAAAGTCGGGTTCGGGAAGGTCGCTGGTGAGCATATTGAGATCAGGCAGCGGCACATCTGAAAGACTGCTCACCGAAGCATTGACCATTTCCATTGGGGTGGCGCGATTTTGACCAGCCCGCTGAATGAAAGTCACGAATTGGGCAAACATATTGGGCAGCGGAGGTAGCCCTTCCTGCTTGCGCCGCCGACGTTCGGCACTGCGCCGATTGACCAAAAAAACCGCGCTTAACCACAACAGACCAAAAAAACAGGTGGTAATCGCCAGCCTGATAATTGGCCCCTGTGTTAAGAAATCATTGACTGAAGAATCACCTTGCATACTGTTTCAAGCCGCCTATTTTTGACAGTGGGGGCAAAAGTGGGTGCCACGCTGTCCTACGACAATTTTCTCAATAACTGCCTGTTGGCAGGTTTTGCATACTTGACCGGTTTGCCCATAGACGAACAAACTGTCTTGGGCGCTGCCTTTGCTACCATCCGGTTTGCGATACCAATTAACGCTTGCCCCTTCATTTTGAAGGCCACTTGCAAGCGCCTGTCGGATGGCTTGCCAGAGAGCATCCACTTCGGATGGGGTCAGCGATTCGGCTTTGCGTGTGGGGTGAATATGGGCAATATGGAGCGACTCATCGGCATAAATATTCCCCACCCCGGCTACAAACGCCTGATTCAGCAGCAGGGGTTTAATTGTCCCCTTGTGTTTGGACAGCCGTTCCCGAAAAACATCTACCGTAAATTCGTCTGATAACGGCTCTGGGCCAAGCGCCCCGATGATTTCTTCGATGTTTTCAGTCAGATAGACCCGCCCAAATTTGCGCGAATCCGAAAAACGGAGTTGATGGGCGTTGTCTAGCTGAAATTTGAAATGTACCCATTGGTCGGCGTGGTCTTGACCTCCATCCGGCACAACATACAAGCGTCCTGTCATTTTCAGATGAATGACCAAATAGTCCGCATCCAGCCGAATGACAATATATTTGGCGCGGCGGGTAATGTTTTGCACACGCTGACCCTTGAGGCGTTCAATAAACACCTGTGGGGCTGGCCCGACCAAACCACGTGACCAATCTAACCATGCATCGGTGATCGTGCGCCCTTCCAAATGTGGACGCAGGCCACGCACGACGGTTTCTACTTCTGGTAATTCTGGCATTTGACCACTATTATTTATTGTATCTGAATTTAGCCTAGATTTTGCTTAAATGTACAGGGCTTTTAACAACTCAGCAAGAGTATCAAACCCTATGCCAACCATCCAACTGGATAATCTGCCCCTCTACTATGAAGAACAACCGGGTGGGCCGGAAACTCTGCTGGCCCTGCACGCCACCACCGCACGCGGCAAGCTGATGAGTTGGGCATTTCCCAAAAATGGCGACTATCGTATCCTCGCCCCTGACCAGCGCGGACATGGCAACACGCCCAACCCGGCGGGAGACTATCATATGCCCCGTCTGATTGCCGATATGCGGAAATTTATTGATGCTCTGCAATTAGAGTCGTTTCACGCCATCGGGTACAGCTTGGGGGCGGCGGTGCTGTTGGGATTAGCCGTCGAAGCACCCGAACGTTTTAAATCATTGGTCATGATTGGGGCCAATCACCGCCGTCCAACCGCCGAACAAATGGCGATTTTGGCTGGCCCACCCGAAACCCGTACTGGCATTGTCAAAACCGTATTTGACCCCCAAAAAGGCAGTTCCGTCGGTTGGGAATTTCAATTGGCCGATTTTCAACATCTCAATTTTCCGGTGCATCTCATTGGCGGGGATCGTGACCCGGTGGTAGCGGTGGAGGATTTCTTGGAACTCTATCGCGCCCTACCGCAGGGGAAATTATTCATCGTGCCGGACTGCGATCATTATGGTTATTATCGGCTGTCGGTGGTCAAAAATTACCTTCAATCCATCTATGAAGGCTAATTCTGGCACGCCTCCTCATACACCTCCACCAAGCCATCCGCCATGTGTTTGACCGTGTAGGTGGTCTCGACCAACATACGATACCGTGCCCGCTGCAATTGGGCGTGTTTGCGCGTTCGCCCAATCACGATTTCTTGTAACGCCGCCACATCCCCCACTGATGCGGTCATGCCAATTTCAGGCAGTACCCCGACGGCTGTCCCAATCACCCCTGCCCCACACGCCAACGCCTCAAGTGCTGCCATACAAAACGCTTCGTGGCGCGAGGTCATCAGTAAAAATCGCGCTTCCTGATAATAAGCGGGCAGTTTTTCATGTGACACCCCCCCATGAAACACGACCCGATCCGCGATGCCGAGTTCGTGTGTCAAGGATTCCAATTGGGGATATAACGGCCCATCCCCGACAATATCTAGTGTCGCATTGGGTAATTTAGCGATGAGTTGCAGCAGCGTGGTTTGATCTTTGATGGGATTTAATGACCCCACATGCAAAAATTCACGCGGGCGCCAATCCAGTTCTTGGTCAGGCGGTTTAAATAATTCGGTATCTACACCTAACGGCACTTTCCGCAGCACATCACCGCGTTCCGGTGGTAATTTATCCAGCGCCATCAGCACCGAATAATCACACGGGGCGACAATGCGGGTTGCCCCCATTAAGGCCCGTTCTACCAAGCGGCGTGTCACCCGCCCATTTTGCAGGCCATACTCAATATCGGGGAAACCAACCAACTCGCCCCCCGCGATGCTGACCACCGTCGGGATACCCAGTTTTTCGCCTGCCCAATTGGCGACTACCCCGGTTTCATCGGCCCACACCGCGTGCAGTACGTCAAAGGGCCGCAGGGCATGTTGGGCTTCAATCAGGGATACGGTACGCCGCAAGATGCGCCAACGGGCCAACCCACGAGTATATGAACCGCCGCCAGTCGGCAGCACCAGCGCGTTATAAACAGTATAGGGGACTTGGGTATAGGGATAACGAATGGGAAAGACCCGTACCTGATGATGACGGGCCAATTCACGCACTAGGTTAAGATAGACCGGAATACACCAGTCGCTTTCATCCGCCGAAAAGCCGGGGATGATGATGCCAATTTGCATGTGATGATTCTAGGATGATTTCCAACGGGCTACATGGTCATCGGTGCGCTGAAGCTCTTCCAGCAAGGCCGGGCTCAGCGAACCGTGTGTATAATGGGCCATCAAGATTGCTCCAATGACTGGCGGGAAACGCACAGGCTCAATGGTCGCTTTGGGCGCAACGGCATGAACCCCGGTAGTAAATGGAATCAAGAGATGCGGGCCAGCGCGGAACGTCCCGCCGACCATACCACAGACGAAGGCTTCATCTTGCATCCCCAGCCGCGTGATGACCGCGACCACCGATTGGGCCAATTCTTCGCCTGCCCGCCGCAAAATATCTTGGGCCACTTCGTCCCCGGCGTCCGCACAGGCAGCAATCTCGCGCCCAAAACTAGCGATTTCGGGTTTGCCAAATTGAGGGCTATAGGCCAATATCAGCATTTCTTCGGCGGATTTCAGTTGATAGTGGTCTAACATGGCCTGCAAAATGAGCGATTTTTCGATACGCCCATCCCAAATCTTGATGGCAGCCTTCAACCCTTCGAGCCCAATGGAATACCCGCTGCCCTGATCGGCAAGGAGGTAATCCCAACCGAGCGTTTTATGGCGTTCGCCTTTGGCATTGACCCCAAAAGCGGATGCCCCGGTTCCTGCAATGACAACTGCCCCCGGTTGACAGGCCGTAGCCGCCGCCCATGCAATCACGATGTCATTTTCCATGATGACTTCACCACCCAAACCGAGTGGGCGCATCATATCCTGATAGAGTACCGTATCGGCGGCGTTATTGAGTCCGGCGATACCAAAGACCGCCACTTTGCAATCGTTTAATGATTTACCTGAGCCTTTAAGCAAGCCTTTGACCACTTGGTGGAGCGCGGCTTGGGCACTATCAACGCCGACCGCATGGTAATTGGAGGCTGGCCCGTTGACAGAGTGGATAATCGTGCCGTCTTCTTCGGTTAACACGGCGACTGTCCCTGTGCCGCCGCCGTCAACCCCAATCATATAGCCCATAACACTTTTCCTAGAATTATGATAGGAATAGATTTATGGGCATTGATTGTACCGCTTTACACGCTTATCTGCACTATCAACGGCTCATGCCCAACAAACCCGCCAAACGAGTTCGCACCGGAATCAGCAGGGTCATTGGTTTATGCATTTTCGCCACCACAATACCGAACAGAATGAGGGCCGCGCCGACAAGTAAGCGCCAATCAATGGTCTCATCCAAGAGCAAAAAGCCCAATGTCACCCCGATAGGCGGCATCGCATACGTCACCAGTGAGGCCCGAACCCCCCATTCCTTAATCAATCGGTAGAAAAGGAAGTAGGCGATCACCGTATTGACAACACCAAGTGTCAACATCGCCAAAATCGCTGTAGCGCTAATGTCCGCCGGATTGGGCAATGGATGGACGGTCAGCAAGGTCGAAGCAACAATGGCAACCGCCCCTATGACCACACTCCACCCCGCCACCGCATACTGATCCATATGGCGCAATCGCAGGCGCAGAACATTCACCGCGATAGCATAGGAGACACTGCCCAATAAAACCGCGCCCTGCCCCAACAGTGACCCGCTGCTATCGCCGATACTGCGCGAAGCCAGCACAAACACCCCCAAGAAACCGACCACCAAGCCGATAATTTTGGGGCGATTCAGTCTTTCATCGGCAAGGGCAAAATGGGCAATGATGAGTGTCGAAAGTGGCACAGTTGAATTCAGTACCGTCGCCAATCCGCTGTCAATCTCGGTTTCGCCCCACGAAATCAAGAAAAATGGAACGGCGGTATTGAAAATGCCGACAAACAGCAGGGCCAATTGGTCTTTGCGGGCGGATGGGAATCTTCGACCCGTCGCAATCAGGTACGTCAGAAAAATGACGGCGGCTACCCCCAAGCGCACCGAAACCAGTGGAAATGCCCCGACCTCATCAACGGCGACTTTGATGAGAAGAAAAGATGATCCCCAAATGAGGGCCAAAGCCCAAAACTGCGCCCACTGCTTCATGCGGAATGCCTTTCAGTTGTGACGGTGTTCAAAATTGGTGAATGGGTGAATAGCTATAATGTTCTATTCTAAATGAGCATGTAAAGGGCGTCTATCCGTTTTAAGGGGTCATATTGCGAAAAAGAATTTTGGCTCACACTATGTTACTTTGGAAGCGGTGAGCAGGTTGCTATCTTACCCAAAAACTCATTTTTCGTGCTTTTGTGTGTTAGGTTATCTCTTGCTATCAGGCCGACTCAATGATAAAATGCTGTTTAACATGAGCAGTAAATGATGGGCGACTAGCTCAGCTGGTCAGAGCGCACGGTTCACATCCGTGAGGTCGGGGGTTCGAGCCCCTCGTCGCCCACAATTTTTTTCCAGTTGGGCCCAGTTTTGGGTATGCAATTGTTAAGGTGCTTTTCTGTTTATTGATTGATCACACCAATAAACAGTTTTTTAGAAGAGAACCCGCTCTACCTGTTGATGCTACGCGGCGTTGGGGGTGGAGCGGGCTTCTTTTTCGGGGTCGTCGGTTTCATCAACCTCATCCAGATAAATCAATTCCGTCAGGCTTACCTGAAGATAATCACAAAGAGCATCTGCCACTCCGGCGCGAACTTGTTTCATTGGTTCGCCATTTACCCATTTACTTAGGGTTGATTCCGTAATGCCTGTTGCCTCTGAGATTGATTGCGCTGTGATGCGACGACCAGCCTCCGCGCTTTTCTCTAGCATAATCTGTCCAAGTCTTGACTTGAACTGTTTTGCCATTGGTCGCTCCTTAATTTGATCAATAAATTATAGTATAGCCTAAGAAATTTTAAGTTGTCAACAATTTTAGCGATAGAACCAAAATTTGCCGAAATGACCCGCCAGCGTATATGCTAAGAGTGTCTGCGATGAAGCAAATAATTAATTTTTCCCAAAGGAGTCCATCTATGGATTTGATAGATAGGCTGCGCGAGATTGCCGCCAAAATTCCCAAACTCAAGGCAGAGGGCCTTATCAAGACAGAAGAAGGCACAAAAAATGCATTGGTGATGCCGTTTATCAATGCGCTTGGCTATAACGTCTTTGACCCACTAGAAGTCACGCCTGAGTTGATTGCCGACGTGGGAGTCAAAAAAGGCGAGAAGGTAGACTATGCCATTCTCAAAGACGGCAAGCCGATTATCATTTTTGAGTGCAAGATTGTCGACACTGACCTTAGCCAAGTTCACGCATCGCAACTCTATCGCTATTTCTCGGTGACGGCAGCTCGCTTCGGCATTCTGACCGACGGCGTGATTTATCGTTTCTATACCGACCTTGAAGCCCCTAACAAAATGGATATTGCGCCCTTTTTTGTCTTTGACCTTAGCGACGTTAAAGAGCCGATGGTGGAAGAACTCAAGCGATTCACCAAACCGATGTTTGACCAAGAGAGCATTCTGACGACGGCGAGTGAACTGAAGTACAAAAGCGCCATTAAATCATATTTTGAAGCCCAGTTTGACAAACCCTCAGAAGCCTTTGTTCGGCTATTTTTGCAGGAATCCCACGCCTATTCTGGTCGCCTTACCCAAACCGTGATTGAACAATTCACGCCCATCATCCGGGAATCCCTGCGACTGTTCGTAGGCGACCAAGTAGAGAAACGTCTCAAGTCGGCGCTAGAGGCAGATACACGCGCTAAGGAGGAGACGGCTGAGACGGCTGCCGTTGTAGTTGACCCTACACCTGAAAAAGTTGTCACGACGCAGGACGAGTTAGATGCCTATCTGGTCGTAAAGGCTATTGTGCGGGGCGTGGTAGAGGTCAAGCGGGTGGTATTGAGGGATGTCCAGTCCTATTGCAGCATCCTCATTGACAATAACAATCGCCGTCCGCTGTGCCGACTGTATTTTAATTCTGCTCAAAAATATGTCGGGTTCATTCACAAAGACAAGAGCGAGGAAAAACTTCCCATCTCGACCATTGATGACATCTATCAATACGCCGAGAGATTGGTTGCTATCGCCAAGCAGTACACCGAGCCGTCGTCCGAAGCCGGATAAACTAAAACTCCTGCTGTAAAGAGGAGATTATCAATGACCGGGATTGCATAGCCATAAGTAGCGCTTGAATTCCGCCGATAAGTATACCGCAAGACTGGGCAACCCCGGTCTTTTTGTTTCCCTCTAAGTTTTAGGGGATCGCCGAAAATTACATAAAGCGCTTGACTTTAAACTTATAATAAACTATAATTTTCTTATGATTTAAACACGAAATGACCCCCTTCTACCACCAAGTTTCCGGGGGCCACTCGCCAAACTAAATGAAGACGGCAAGCCGTCGCTAAGGAGAATTGTATCATGTTTGACCCTACGTATGAAATCCTTGTTTTCCCCACCACCCCAGTCGCCGCGACTGAACCCACCTTTTTCAAAGTCATCAGCGAAGACGCGATCCAAGACCAGTATCTGGCTTGGCGCGATGCCAGCTACGGCTCCCTGATGATGACCCTCGGTGGCAGTCGCAGCGAAGTCGAACGCGAAGCCGCGCGACGACTTCTGCATAGCAAAGACTGGGAAGTCAAATACAGCGAGTTCTACGAAGAAGCCTACGCCTACGTGCTTGATGGCGGCGAAACATGGACACGCCTTTTCAAAGAAGACCTGCGTAACGAACGACTGGCGATGGTCGGCGCAGGCGAACGCGAACTCGAGGATTTGTTCACTGACCTGATGGATCGCGTAGATGAAGCGCGAGACGAAGCCCATGAGCGCGAAGACCGCGCTTACACGCCCCGTTCCGCTGGTCGCTTCGCCAAAGCCAGCTAGAAAGGAGGCCCACACGCCCGACCCTCGCCCACCAGCGGGGGTCGGCAGGGACATACCACCATGACACTCACCGCCACCAACACCAGCGCCGAGTTAATGGATATTCTCAAAGGGATGACCGTCGCCCAGCAGAATATCATCCGCCAAGGCTATGATGCCTATACCAACCGCCGCTTGTGCTTTTTCGTGAAGTGGCCCGCCTCCAAAGCCGATGCCCAATCGCTCATCCCGGAATACGTCCAAGAAATCGCGCCCGGCC